>NC_001318.1:607149-910724 GCF_000008685.2 Borreliella burgdorferi B31
TTAATAAAGTTTTTTATTTTTTTATTAGTTTTTTCAAACAGTTATGTTGCTTTTTCTAAAAATGTCAATGTTTTAATAGTAACTGCTATGGACTCTGAGTTTGATCAGATAAATAAGCTTATGTCTAATAAGGAAGAAATAGTTCTTAAGGAGTATGGTCTTAATAAAAAGATTTTAAAGGGGAAGTTGTCTAATCGCAATGTTATGGTTATTATTTGTGGGGTTGGTAAGGTTAATGCTGGTGTGTGGACTAGCTACATTTTGTCAAAATACAACATAAGTCATGTCATTAATTCTGGCGTTGCTGGTGGCGTTGTTAGTGCTAAATACAAAGATATTAAAGTGGGAGATGTGGTGGTGTCTTCAGAGGTTGCATATCATGATGTTGATTTGACTAAATTTGGATACAAGGTAGGACAGCTTACAGGAGGATTGCCTCAAAAATTTAATGCCAATAAAAATTTAATTAAGAATGCCATAGAGGCCATTAAATCAAAGGTTGGAGGTTCTAATGCATATTCAGGATTAATAGTTTCAGGAGATCAGTTTATTGATCCAACTTATATTAACAAAATTATAGGAAACTTTAAAGATGTAATAGCTGTTGAGATGGAAGGTGCAGCAATAGGGCATGTTTCTCATATGTTTAATATACCTTTTATAGTTATTAGGTCAATATCTGACATTGTAAATAAAGAAGGGAATGAGGTTGAATATAGTAAATTTTCTAAAATAGCTGCTTTCAATTCAGCCAAAGTTGTACAAGAAATTTTAAGAAAACTTTAAGAAATATTTAATTTTTATAATTGAAAATCATGTATGAAAAAAGATTTTTTATTTTAAAATGTCTTTTTTTATGCATTATCAATTGTGTTGTATTCTTTTTATAAGGTGTTTTGTTTAAAAGATTATGTTTTTAAGAAGGCAAGAATATTTGTAAAAGAGAATAAGCTTAAGGCCAATATAGTTTTTCCCGAAAGTAGTGATTCTAGAGTTTTAAAGGCAGCTATTGTTATTTTGCAAAAAAATCTTGCAGATTCGATTATTTTGATAGGCAAAAAAGATACTGTTATTAATTCTTTAAAAGAATTTTCTAATTGCAATGATATTTTAGGAAGAATAGAAGTTGTTGATCCTAATTCTTTCCCAGATATTGAAATGTATTTGGATGAATATTGGAGTTTACAAAAGTTAAAGGGAGTTACGAAGCAAAGTTTAAAGACTCAAGTTTTAGATGAAATTACTTTTGCTATGCTTATGGTAAGATTTGGTTATGCTAAATCTTGTGTTTGTGGGGCTGTCTCAACTTCTGCTAAAGTTTTGTCTAATGCTTTAAGAATAATCCCTAAGTTGGAAGGTGTTAAGATTATATCATCTTTTATGATTATGGATACTTTATGCACTGCKCGTAATGTTGATTTTTGTTTTGGACATAATGGAATCTTATTTTTTGCAGATTGTTCTGTAGTGGTCAATCCCAATTCTTTAGAGCTTGCAGAAATTGCATTGCAAAGTGCTAAATCTTTTAAAGATATTTTAAATGCAAAGCCCAAGGTTGCTCTTTTGAGTTTTTCAACAAAAGGGTCTTCTAGTGCTAAAGAAACTGAAAAAGTAAAGAATGCTTTAAATATTGTTAGGAATAAAGAGAGTGATTTACTTATTGATGGTGAGCTGCAGCTTGATTCAGCCATAATAAAAGATGTTGCAGAGAAAAAATGTAGAGAATCTTTAGTAGCAGGTTCTGCTAATGTTTTAATATTTCCCAATTTAGATGCGGGGAATATTGGTTATAAATTAGTAGAGAGATTTGCTTTTGCCAAGGCCTACGGTCCCTTTTTACAAGGTTTTTCCAAGCCCATTAGCGATCTTTCAAGGGGCTGTTCTGTTGATGAAATTGTATTTGCAAGTGCTTTAATGATAAGCATTTAAAGTGTTGGAAATTTGTATAAATTCTTCAACAGAAATGTTTTCAGGTCTTTTGTCTAAATATTCTTTTAAAAAATTTTCTCTCAGAGTAGCTTTATTGGTAATGAAATTAATAATAGTGTTTTTTAATTTCTTTCTTCTGTTTGAAAATACAGTTCTAACCAATTTATTGAATTCTTTGAAGTTTTTTATGTTGTTTTTTTTAGGAATTAATTTTAGTGTTGTGGACTTAACCTTAGGTGCAGGATAAAAATTGTTTTCTCCTATGTCTAATATTTTAATTACCTTGAAGTGTGATTGTACTAAGACCGTAAATGAAGAATAGTTTTTGCTGTTTATTTTTGCAGTTATTCTGTCGGCCAATTCTTTTTGCACTGTGAATACCATTTCTTTTAAAAAGTTTTCTTCAATTAATTTAGATATTACTTTTGATGCAATATTGTATGGCAAATTTGAAAATATTTTATCAATGTTTTGATTTTCGTTTTTGTATTTTTTTAAAAAATCCCCTTTTATCAATTTAAAGTTTTTTAATTTTCCAAATTTTTCATTTAATATTTCTGAATATTTTAAGTCAATTTCAAATGCGGTTAAAAGATTAGTTTTTTTTAATAAAATCTCAGTCATTGCGCCAAGGCCTGGGCCAATTTCCCAGATTTTTTCATTTTCTTTTATATCTAAGCTTTCTATTATTTTTTGCCTTATGCTTTCGTTGATTAAATAGTTTTGTCCCCATAATTTTCTTGGAGCGATTTTTCTTTCTTTTAATGTTTGTTTTATGCTAGTTATACTGTTATAGTTGATATTCATAGATAAAAGAGATAGTATCATATTATTCTTAATAATGACAGATATTTTAAAATTATTTTAATTTTTTTTAGTTTCGTTATTATAAATAATGTAAGTTATAAGAAAAATACTTAATATTAAAAATATAGGTATTTGATGGTGCTTGACTATAAAGAATTTGCTAAAAAATGCTGCTGTAATTTTTATTGCTTGAAATATGTAGGCATTTATAAGGTCAAGGGGAAAAAATAAATTTAAACTTGAAAAGTAAGTTATTAAGCTTAATATTGTTATTGCTAAGAAAATTGATATTAATGGAATAGCTATTAAATTTGACAGTATTGAGATTGGTGCTAGATCAAAATTATTGATATAAATTACTGGCGAGGTGAATATTTGAATAAAAAATGTTGTAAGCATTGATGATTCTAGCCTGTTAAGACCGTATCTATTTTTTAGATGAACCGATGCTGATATTCCTATTGTTGCAAGATAGGAGAGCTGAAATCCTATTGAATTTAGCGTTTCGGGGAATGCAAGAGCATTTATTATAAAACTAATAGATGTGCAGCTTATTAAATTAATTTTGCCGTAAATTAGTTTGTATATTATAAGAGATTCTGTTATTAGAAATGCTCTTACCGTTGAAGGTGCAAATCCAGTTAATATTAGATAATTTAATAAAATTATGCTTAATATTAAGTATTTTAATTTTTCATTAGTGATTATTAAAAGGAAATAGTAACTTATTAAACTTATTAGATAAAAATGCAGTCCAGATACTACCAAAATGTGGGCAATCCCCGCATTTTGAAATAATGTTTTTTCATATTTTGTTATTTCTGATTTGATATTCAAAATTATTGCTTTTGAAAAATGGGAATAGCTGGGATTTAGTGTAGTGAAAAAATTGTTTAAGGCGTTTGTATATTTTTCTCTAAGCTTGGCAAAAAAGGGCCTTTTAATAAGTTTTATTTTTTGATTTTCAATTTTAATGATATCTCCTATTTTGTAAATATTTTCAATATTTTTGAAGCTATATTTGTACATATTTGATTTATTGTCAATTACTTCTACAATGGTTTTTGAATCTTTTTTAAAATTTTTAATGTTTGTTATTTGATAAATATTTTTTTTTAATGTTTTAAAATTTAATCTCGCTTGAAAACTTAATAGCAATATTGTGCAAAAAATAAAACTAAGTGCTAAGTGTTTGTTGTTTTTTATAATAAAAAATAATGCTAGCATTGTGTTAAAATAAATTAAATTGAGTTTTAAATAATATTGAATTAATAAATTAAGTGAAATAAGGACAAATATTAAAATCATTTATAATATTCTTATTTTTATTTATAAATAATTATATTTTGAATTTTAATTTGTTTTGATTAATCAATCAATAATCATTCGTTGACAATTAATAATTATTTAATTACAATACTTTATGCAATTGTTAAAAAATAAATATCCATTCAAGCGGGCTTTGCTTGATCTTTTTTTGGTCTATGCTATTGTTTATTTGGCATCTCCTTTTGTAAATGTTAATTCAGAATTTTGGAATGTTGATGAAAATCATTTTTATTTTTGGATTTCAAGATCTTTTTTAATTATTTTTATAATTTATTTTTTTAAACTTACCAGTTCTTATGATGATTTTAGAGTAGAGTTTTTTATTCCTAAATTTAAATTTATTTTTCTTTGGGATTCTGTTTTAATTTTTATTAAAACAATATTGATTGCAATGATAGTCATTTTTTTAATAGCTTTTTTGCTTGAATATTTGTTGCCAGAATCGGTACTTGTCTATTATTTTCAAAACAATGCTGGATTTAATTGGAAGATTAGCAGTAAAAAAGCATTTTTTTTAATGACTTTTACCTCTTTTTTTACAGGAGCTTTTGAAGAACTTTTTTACAGGGCTTTTGTTATTACTAAGTTTACACAAATGGGATTTCCTGTTGTAGCTACCGCCATTCTTAGTAGTATGTTTTTTGCTTATGGGCATTTATATTATGGAATTTTAGGATTTTTGGTTACATTTATATTAGGGATATTTTTTGCTTTTACTTATTTAAGGTATAAAAATGTATATTATGTGATTTTTATACATAGTTTTTATAATATTATTGTTAGCAGCTTGTTGCTTTTTTTGAATTAATTTTAAATTGTTTTGAGGGGGATTTATGAGTGATACTGTGCCTAAGCGTTTTAAAGATGTGGTAGCTCTTTATAGTGAGCTTGATATTTTTATGTATAAGGAGGGGGAATCAAAAAGTTTTAAGAAGCAAATATACGCTGATTTTTGGAATGAGACAAAAAGAGTGGCTTCTGGGCTTTTGCATTGTGGCATTAAAAGGGGAGAAAAGGTTGTAATTATTTCTGATTCTAGAAGAGAATGGATAATAATCGACGTTGCTACTTTGGGGTTAGGCTGCGTTGATGTTCCCAGGGGAAATGATTCTTCTGAGGATGAATTAGCTTATATTATTAACCATTCTGAATCTACTTTTATTTTTGTTGAAAACAATAAGCAACTTCACAAGGTTTTATCCAAAAAGCATGATCTTAGATTGGTAAGATGTATTGTTGTTATTGATGATGATAAATCTTATGAAGAAAAAATAGGAAATATTACTGTATTTTCTTATAAAAAATTACTAGAACTTGGAACTGAGTATTTAAGAGCTAATCCAAAATCATTTGATATGGAGATTGAAAAAGGTTCTTCAAAAGACATTGCAACTATAATATATACTTCTGGTACAACAGGTATGCCAAAGGGAGTAATGTTGAGGCATGAATCTTTTATTTTTCAATTAGATAGACTTTATGATTATCTTCCAACACTTAAACCCGGCAAGATAATGATTTCTATTCTTCCTCTTTGGCATTCTTTTGAGCGGGCTTGTGAATATATAGTTGCTTTAAAAGGCATAGCAATTGCATATTCAAAGCCCATAGGTCCTGTTTTGTTAAAAGACTTTTTACTTTTAAATCCTCAAATGATTGTTTCTGTACCCAGAATTTGGGAAGGTATAAGAATAGGTATTATTAAAAAGGTATCAGAATCTTTTATTAAGAAGTTTGTGTTTGGAGGGTTTTTAAAAGTTGGGATTATTTATGCAAAGCTTAAGGAGAGATTTTTAGGGCTTTCTCCTATTTATAAAAAAACTAATTTTCTTATTTCGCTTTTTTCAAAATTATTTTTATTTATTGGGATTGTTTTAATTTTTCCTATTAAATTATTGGGCGATATTTTAGTATTTAAAAAAATAAAAAATGCTCTTGGGCAAAATTTTGAATTTGGAGTTTCTGGTGGTGGGGCATTGGTTGATTATGTTGATTATTTTTTTAAGGCCGTAGGAATTAAAGTGCTTGAAGGTTACGGTCTTACTGAAACGGGCCCTATTTTGAGCGTTAGGCGTCTTAAAGGCCCTGTAGCAAAAACTGTCGGCCCTATTTTGCCAGATGTTGAATACAAAGTAGTTGGAATTGATGGGAGAGTTTTGCCTTATGGAGAAAAAGGCGAGCTTTGGGTCAGGTCGCCACAAATAATGAGTGGCTACTTTAAGGATAAGGCTAAGACAAGTGAAGTTTTAACAGAAGATGGTTGGTTTAACACTGGGGACTTGGTTAGATTAACAATTAATAATGAAATTTCAATTGTTGGTAGAAGCAAGGATACAATTGTTCTGAGGGGCGGGGAAAATATTGAGCCTGAGCCCCTTGAGAGAGTTTTGGGTAAATCTTTGTTTATTGAAAATATTATGATCGTTGGTCAGGATCAAAAATTTTTGGGGGCTGTTATTGTGCCTAATTTTGATAATCTTGAAAAATGGGCAAATTCTAGTGGAGTTTCTTTTTCTTCCAGAAGTGATTTGTTAGCCAATGAGGACGTCAATAAACTTTATTCTAAGCATATTTCAGACACTATTAATACTAAATTAGGTTTTAAAAATTTTGAAAAAATAGTAGGCTTTGTTTTGCTTCAGGATCCTTTTACAATTGGAGAAGAGCTTACCAATACTCTTAAGTTAAAAAGATATTATATATCCAAAAAGTATGAAGATAAAATAAAATTAATTTTTAGCAAAAGTGACTTAGATTTAAACGGATATTAGGCAAGAAAATTTTGTAAAATTTTCTTGCCTACATTTTTAACATATAGGGAATATTGAGCAGGTACATGCAATTTTTTATTGTTTGTAATATGGCTTTTAAAAATTCGATTCTTGCGGCTGTTAAATTGATATTGTTTGTATCTATTACTTTAACTTCTTGATAGTACGTGCTAAAATGCTTTGCAAGCGAGTATGAATAGCTGGTAAGTATTGAAGGGTTTAAATCTTTTGCCGCATTGATTATATTTTCTTCTAATTCCGATATAATTTTAATAATTTCCCACTCTTTTTCATGTTTTAAAAGTTCAAAGTCAATTTTTTCCATTACAGGAATAGAAAGTGCTTTATATTTTTCAAGAATGCTATTAATTCTTGCTCCAACATATTGGATATATGGTCCAGAATTTCCCGTAAAAGACAGGCTTTCTTTTTTATTAAATACAATATCTTTATGTATAGCTGATTTTAGCAGATAATAGTGAATTGCTCCCAATGCAATATTTAAAGCATTTTTTTTAGCGCTCTCTTTATTTTCAATTTTTTGTGTCATTTCAGGTATTATTAATTCTATTAAGTTTGAGATTAGGTTATCCGCATCAATTACATTGCCTTCTCTTGATTTCATTTTTCCATCAACAAGATTAACCATTCCGTGTGACAAATGAATAAGTTTCTTGTTTTTAGAAAGGCCTAATTTTTCTGCTACAAAAAACAAGCTTTTGAAGTGCTGAATTTGTTCGCTTCCAACCACATAAATCATTTCTTCAAAATTAAATTCTTTTGTTCTAACTGCTATATTTCCTAAATCTTGGGTAAGATAGATAGATGTTCCGTTTGATCTTATGAGTACTTTTTGTTTTACCTTGGTGTCTGCTTTTTCATCTGAGTCTGAAGGTAAGTCAATGCATATTGCGCCATCTTCTCGTTTGTAACAAAATCCTTTTTCAAGCCCTTCTAATACGACATTTTTTCCAATTTTAAAAATTTCACTTTCAAGGTAAATTTTATCAAATGAGGTGTTTGTAATTTCGTATGTTTCTTTTATTCCTTCAATTGCCCATTTATTTAACTTTTTCCAAAGTTCAATTGTGCTTACATCTTTTTGCTCCCAGAGTAAAAGTAGATCTTGAATTTCTTTTTCAGCATTTTCATTTTCTTGTGAGTATTTGTTGTATTTAACATAAAAATCGCCAATTAAATGATCTCCTTTTTTAAAAGCTTTTTCAGGGGTAATGCCATTTCCAAATTTTTTGTATGCAAGCATTGATTTGCAGATATGAACCCCTCGGTCATTTATTAAGTTTATTTTTGTAATTTTTGCACCCACAGCCTTTAATATTCTTGACAGACTTTCTCCTATTACGTCATTTCTAAGATGTCCTACATGCAGTGGTTTGTTTGTATTTGGTGATGAAAATTCTAATATTATTTTTTTATTGTCTAGATATTTACTTGTTCCATAGGTATCTTTTTGAGTATTTACCATTTGTATTGTATTATTTATATATTCTTTTCTAGAAATTTTGATGTTTAAGTAAGGCCCCACAGCTTTAATTTCATATTTAGTTTTAAGATTTTTTATTATTTCTTCGGAGATGATTTCAATAGGGAGTTTTAAGGTTTTACCAATTTCAAACATTAATATGGAAATATCTCCCAGATCACTTTTTGGAGGTTTTTGAATATTTATATTGATATTATCTAGCTTTATGTTATTTGATAATGCTAGATTAGTAACTATAACATTAATTTCGTCTTTAATCTTTTTTTTAACACTTTTATTCATTTTTTTCCTCTTTAACACTTTTATTCATTTTTTTCTCTTTAATTTTTGTTAGCATATTGATTAATAGTAAAAATAAAGACGCTACAATAAAAATGTTTGAGCTATGGGCCGACATTTTTATATTTATAAGTCCCTTTATTATAGGTATTTCGTTGTTAAAAAGTTTTAAATTGCCCGTGTTTAATATTTCTCTAATAAGTGAGGTTGTTGAGCTTAGGGTAATGAAAATTAAAATTGGAATTTTAGAATATTTAATTATCATTGATGGGTTTTTTAGAATTTTAAAGGGTTCGTTTTTATGAAATGATATTATTATGGCTATTAAAATGGGTATTGAAAATTTAAATTCTTTATATAAAGTTGGTGTTAAGTAGAGCATAACTAAGTAAGTTAGGCTGGTAAAAATTCCTATTATTAATAGATATATCCCTAATATATGGCTTTTTTGCTTTTTCAATTCTATTTGATTGATTATTAGGGCAGGAAGTATAATGCATATTGAAATCCAAACAGATGCGATACTAGCATCTAAAAAGTTTTTTGTATAAGCAAAAATAGGAAATAACATTAAATGGCTTTTAAGATATTTTTCAGTATTATAAAATGTCTTTTTTTGCATATTATTTCCTTTTAATCTAGTTTATTTGGTTTTAAATTGATTTATACTTTCGCTAATCCCAGAAATATGGCTTGAGTTTGTAGTTCCTAAAACTTTAATACGCTCAATTGCTTCTACTAGCGTATTAATCTCTTCTTTTAAACCTTTCATTGAGTTTGAGACCGTAATATTAATTTCTCCTAACAGTTTGATAGTGCTAATGATTTCTTTATTGCCTCTAAACATATCATTTGAACCAATTTTTACTTCATATGTTATTTCCCGCATTGTATTTAAAGCCTTTAAAATTTCTTGGCTACCTATTGATTGCTCTTGCATTGTATGATTTATTTCTTCTATTACTTGAACAACTAAATTGATTGAATCGAATATTTGATTGAAAGCTTTATTTGTTAATTCAGAGGTGTTTACGGTTTTGGTTATTGAATCCATTATTTCGTTAATTGATGAAGCAACAGATTCTGATTGTGATGTTACTTGTTCTGCTAGGTCTTTTATTTCTTCTGCAACAATTGCAAATCCTTTTCCGGCTTCACCAGCATGAGATGCTTCAATTGCAGCGTTCATTGAGAGTAGGTTGGTTTGACTTGCTATAGATGAAATTAAAGAGTTTGCTTCTTGTAATCTTGTTGAGTTTTTAAAAATCTCTTTAATTTGAGTAATAACTTCTTCTTGTTTTTTTCGCCCATCATCAGAGAACCTTTTTAGTTCTTCTGTGCTTTTTGCAGCTTTTTGAGTTATTTCTGTTATTGATTGTATTCCTCCTATCATTTCTTCTATAGCCGATGAGGACTGTTCAACGCTTGCGGCTTGAGTTTCAATTGAATTGTCAAGAGATGAAATATTTTTTGATAGGCTTTCAATTATATTTGTTGTATTAGAGATGAATTCTACCTGCTTTTCTACTTCTTCTTGTGTTTTTTCTATGTATTGATTTGAATTTTTTATTGTATTATGTGTTTTATTTATCTCGCTGAATAAATGGTCTCCATTTTCTTTAAGCAGCTTTACTCGTTCTTGCAGTGAATTAATTACATTTTTTAGATTTTCAATAAAATGACCAAAAAGATTTATTGTTGAGCTTATTGAATCTTTGCCTTTTGATTCGATTTTAAATGTTAAGTCACCGTTTTTAACTTTTGGAATGACAACATTGAGTTTATCTATTTTTGATATTATTAAAGTTTTTATGGTTGATATCATTATTAATATAAAAATTATTACTAAGATAAATATAATGGAAAGCGAAACCAATCTCATATTTTTAAATTCTTTTGAAAATATGTTGTTATAATCTATTTTTATTCCTAAGTACCAATTGGATGTTGTGATCCTTGCTAAGGAGATTATTTCATTTGAATTGCTTGTATTGTAATTTGCTTTTCCTTGAGATAATGTATTTAGTATTTCAGTTAATGTTTTTGGGTTAAATCCAAATATATGCTTTATGTTCTTTAAAATTTCATCTTTTCCTCCAAATGCATCACCACTACTGTTTATTATGTATACATTAAAGTATTTTGATGAGTTTTCGGTGCTTGCATTTTGTTCTAGCAATGAGTTTTCCAAAAGTAGTAAAAGATATTCTTTTAGCTCAGCGATTTTTTCTGAAATGTCAGCATATAAAATAATATATCCAACATTAGATTTTTTTGAATCTGTTATTTTATATGCTATTGGAATGTAAAAATTGTTATTTATCTTTGCTAGACTGTTGTGAAGAATTGAAATTTGAAATGCAGTTAAAGCTTTGCCCAATAGCAATTCTTTTAAACTTATGTACTGACTGGTTCTTTTTTTTTCGCTTGATGCGATTATGTATCCATCTTTGTTTGTATACTCTATTATTTTAATAAAGGAGGGGAGTGTAATTAAAATCTTATCAGATACTAAGTGTTCTTCATTTTTATTATTTAGGATTGCAGACCGATAGTCGTACCTAGTCGTTAATATGCTTAAAGCTTTTATTATTTCTTTAGATTCATCAGAAAAGCTTTTAATCATTGCCTGGTTAATGAATTTTGTAAAGTCTTGAAGTTCTTTTGTTATGATTTTTTTATAGCCTTGATCTAGTAGCAAAAAGGTTGTTGCAATAATTATTATTGTATATGCCAGAATTATAAAATTGAATTTATAAAAAAGGTTGGAGTTAAGTTTCTTTCTTTTCACTAAGTCTCCTCAAAATTTTGTTTTTTCATAAAATTTTTAAAACATTAAATTTTTAGTATTCTACATGTTTTATTATATAATTATATATGCATGTAGCTAAATAATAAAATAATTATTTGCAAATATTTGAAGGATTTAATCTTTAAGATTTAGAAAGAAAAGTCTAATTTGCCAATTGTTATTAGTAATTATTTATATATGATTTATGAAGGTGAAAGTTTTGTTTTAAGATTTTAATCATACTAATATTTATGTTTGGAGAGCTTTTATGACAGATGAGAATTTAATTGATGTTAATCTGAAAAATACTAAACGATTTCTTTATCTAGTTTTATTTGGATTCCTTTTTTTAAATTTTTTATTCATAGGCTATGCTTATATGAATCATAAAAATGAATATTTGGATCGCTTTAAATTTGATTCTAAGTTGTTTTTAAACAGTGTGTCTGCTGTTATTAAAGCCAAATATTCGGAATCCTCTAGGTTTCTTGAGGAGCTTATAAGAGATAGCTATAGGTTTGGGATATTGGTGAATTCTTCAAAAAGCTTTCTTTTGTCTTCAAGTTTAAAATTAGGTGATAGTTTGGATGAAAATAGTGATTTGTTTTTAAGGTCAAGGGAATTTAACTCTATAGATAAAATTTTTAAAACTATTCCTTTAGCAGAAGATTCACTTGAAGGTATATTTTATATTCCTATAGGGAAAAATGTTTTAATATCAAATTCAAATTTTTCATCTTTAGGCTTAAAAGATGTTAGATTGGATCCAATTTATTCTGTTCCTGTAGAAAAAAATTCTAAGTATTATTCAAGATATATGCAAATAGATGGGAAAATTTATTCTATAATAAGTTTTCCAGTTAGAGATTCTGTTTCAACATTGGGTGTGATAGGGATTTTAATATGCTTTGATGAGTCGTTAGATATTATTGAAAATCAGTTGTATTCTTCTCTTAAATTTGGTAGTAAAAATTATAATTTTTTTATGCTTGACAGAAATTACATGCCCATTTTTTCAAACCTTAATAATCTTCAGGCCAAATCTTTTTCTACAGCTTATAGTGAGAATTTTTTGAGTAAAGTTATAGCTTATGCTAAAAAAGATTCTTCTAGCTCTCAGTACACTTTTAATTATGAAAGAGATTTTTATTCTTTAAACTTTGTAAAAACCGATGATTTTTTGACTCAGGGGCTTATTTTAAATGTCAATTCCATTCCTATTATGTTTAAATCAAATTGGGTTATATTTGTTGCATTTTTATTATTGTCTTTTGCAATTATTTTTTATTTATGCAATACTTTTGTTTTTTCATTAATTAATGATTTTAACAGAATTGTTGACTATCAAAAATCAAAAAGCGATCCTTTTAGTCTTGAATCTCCCTTAGAGGTTAAGTATTCTTCATCTATTATTTCTTATATTAGTTCAAAGCTAGATAATCTGTCTTCTAAGAGTAATGAATCTTTTGAGAAGATAAAATTTTATTCTGAAGATTTGAATGAATATTTGGAACAAATAGAAACTGCTATATCAAATACTGAGAGTATAGATTCTAGCATTTTAGTTTACGAACAACTAAGAGATACTTTTTCTAGATTTGAAAAATCAATTGTTGATATTTTAAAAGGCTTTGAATCTATTGCTGATCCGATTAATGATCACAATAAATATATATCAGAAATCTCTTCAAATTTTGAAGAGAGTGTTAGTTTTTTCTATAGTATAGATAAAAATTTAGAAATTTTTAATAAGGTTGCTACTATAAATTCTACTGATATTGAAAATATTAAAAGTAAGGTTTTTGATTTAAATATTGTTTTTGAAAATGTGAATAAAAATTTTGCAGATCTTTTGTCTCAAACAAATAGTTTGCAAAGTGTAAATAAACTTTTAGTTTCAATTTCAGCTCAGACCAATATGCTTGCTATGAATGCAGCAATTGAAGCAGCAAAAGCAGGTGATGCAGGTAAAAGTTTTGCAGTTGTTGCTGAGGAGATTAGAAAGCTTGCTATTAATTCTGGAAAATATTCTAAAACCATTAAAGATGAACTTAAAACGGTCGACAGCATTATTGCAGTAATTAATTCAGAGATTGATACAATTTATAAAAATTTCATAGACATTCAAGATAATGTGGACAACAATTTTTCAAGACACGAGAAAGTAGATCTTACTCTTGCTAAGCATTTTAAAGAAATTGGCGAGTTTAAAGAAAGGTATTTGTCTCACGATACTAAGATCAGAGATGCTAAGAATATGTATAAAGAAATATTTAATAATCATTATTTTATTAGTGGCAAGTTTAACAACTTTAGTCAAGATTTAAAAGAGTTTAAAGTTTCTAAGATGAATTTAGATGCGGTAAGTTCTCTTCAAGAATATTCATCTTTAGTAAAGTCTTCTAAGGATAAGATATTAAAGACAAAGGAATTGATTCAAAAGATTAATGATGAGATTAAAGATATTCTTTTTTAGTTTTTTTGATTATTTGAATCCTATGTAAAGAACTTCTTCTTCTAGTAAAAGTCCAGTTTTCAAGTAGACCTCAGCTTTTACTTTTTCAATTAAGCTTTTTATGTCTTTAGAAGTGGCATTGTTAATATTGATAATAAAGTTTCCATGATATTTAGATACTGTGGCGCCTCCAATGCTTAATCCTTTGAGCTTGCACTCTTCAATTATTTGTCCACTAGGCTTGAGAAATGCTTTATTGTTTTTAAAAGTGCTTCCACCACTTGGAAATAAATAATGACCTCTATTTATTCTTGCTTGTTTATTTTTATTCATTTTTTCTTCAATAATTTTCTTATTGTCTTTTTTTAAATTTAATTCAATTTTTAATATGAAAAAGTTTTTATTTTGAAAAGGCGATATTTTATACTTAAAGTCTTCTTTTTTAAATTCTTTGCAAATAGTTTTTCCTTTATCATCTATAAATGTAATTTTTTTTAGTATCTCAGAGATTTCATTCCCGAAACATCTAGCATTCATCCACACAGCGCCCCCTAGTGTTCCGGGTAGTCCATAGATAAATTCTAGGCCACTTAAGCTGTTATCAAGTGCAATTTTACATAAACTTTCAAAATCTGCACCACATTCGCCGACAATTTTATTTTCGTGAATTTCTATTTTGTTTAGATATCCGGTGTATATTATTGGAAAATCAATCTCTCTCTCGTCATTGACTAAAATATTTGATCCTCCCCCAAGAATAAATAGTTTAATTTTTTCTTCTATTGCTGCTTTAAAAATATTTTCAGCCTCTTTAATATTTTTAGGGGTGAGAAATAATTTCGAAATGTTTCCAATTTTATATGTTGTATAGTTAGCTAGATTTTTTGTTTGAGGCTTAATATTGATTTTTTTAAGAAAATTATTTAGGCTTTTAGGCATACGTACTTAATAATAAATTAGATTTTTTATTTTTTCAATTTTGAGAAATGTATGATTTTAAAGTTATATAATACTAGAACAAAGGATTTTTCAGAATTAACAAATTTTGAAAATGTTAAAGTGTATGCTTGCGGGCCTACTGTTTATAATTATGCTCACATCGGGAATTTTAGAACTTATATTTTTGGAGATTTGTTAATTAAAACTTTAAGGTTTTTGGGGTATAAAGTTAATTATGCGATGAATATTACAGATATTGGACATTTAACAGGTGATCTTGATGATGGAGAAGATAAGGTTGCTAAGACCGCAAGAGAGAAGGGCCTTACAGTTTATGAGATTAGTGAATTTTTCACAGAGGCTTTTTTTAACGATTGTAGAAAATTAAACATTGTATATCCCGACAAAGTTCTTGTTGCAAGTAAACATATTCCCATAATGATAGAGGTTGTTAAAATTCTTGAAGAAAAAAAAATTACTTATTTTTCTAATGGTAATGTGTATTTTGATACTTCTTGTTTTAAAAGCTATGGTGAGATGGCCGGCATTGATCTTATTGATAAAGATATGACTTTACCCAGAGTTGATGTTGATAAATTTAAAAGGAATAAAACCGATTTTGTTTTGTGGTTTACTAATTCTAAGTTTAAAGATCAGGAGATGAAATGGGATTCTCCTTGGGGATTTGGTTATCCAAGTTGGCATTTGGAGTGCGCTGCGATGAATTTGGAGTATTTCAAAGATGCTCTTGATATTCATTTGGGAGGAGTTGATCATATTGGAGTTCACCACATAAATGAAATAGCAATAGCAGAGTGTTTTTTGAATAAAAAATGGTGTGATGTCTTTGTTCATGGAGAATTTTTGATTATGGATTATAATAAGATGTCAAAGTCACGTGGAAATTTTATTACAGTTAAAGATTTAGAAGATCAAAATTTTTCCCCTCTTGATTTTAGATATTTATGTTTGACATCGCACTACAGGAACCAATTAAAATTTTCATTAGATAATCTTCAAGCAAGCAAGATTGCTAGAGAAAATTTGATAAACAAGCTAAGTTATTTTTATGAATCTTTAGATCCAGTTGATTTAAATACACTTAATAAGGATTTAAAAAATTTTGGTTTTAGTGTAGAAAAAGAATATTATGACTCTTTTGTAGAAAAAATTTCTTTTGATTTAAATGTTGCTCAAGGATTGGCTTTGCTTTGGGAGATAATTAAATCTGACAATCTAAGCTTTGTTTCAAAGCTTAGATTAGCTTTTATTTTTGATGAGATTATGTCACTTAATCTGAGAGAAGAAATTTTAAAAAATTTACAAAACCATGACGTAGTTATTGATGAGAATATGAAAGCTTTGATTGAAGAGAGAAGAATAGCTAAATGTGAAAAAAATTTTAAGCGTGCTGATGAAATCAGAGATTTTTTTGCCAAAAAAGGTTTTGTTTTGGTTGATACTAAGGAAGGAACTAAGGTTAAAAGAGGCTAACATTTGGCTATTTTTTTAAAAAACAAATATTTTTATTTAAGCCTGATTTTTATTATTTTTTTATTTTTATTTGTTTTTTCTGGATTTTTATTTTATTCAAAGCCAATTATTTATGATATATCTCCAATTCCCACTTCGCACAAGGATATTATTGTTATTAAAGGAAATAATTTGGGGTACAGTACAGGGGAGATTAATATCAACAATAATTATTTGGTTAAAAGTAGCATTATTAGCTGGAATAACACGGAAATAGTTTTTAAAATTACAGATGAAGTGAATTCTGGACTTATTTTTGTAAAAGGCGAAAGGGGCACTAGCAACGAACTTTTTCTTGTTATTAGTAGGCAAGTTCCTGTTAAGCTTAATAGGAAAAATATACCTTTTATTTTTTCAGAGGATAAAATAATTTTAAATGCAAATTCTTCAACTTTATTGCAGGGTATGAATTTGTTTTCACCTTTTAGTACTATTACAATTTTTCTTGAAACTAAGGATAAGCTTTATACAATTTTACCTCAAAATATTTTAAATGTTTCTGAGAATAGAGTGGAATTTGTTTCTCCTAAAACTTTAAATTCTAGTGGGAAGCTTTATGTTTTATTGGACAATATTCAAAGCAATAAAGTTCCGTTTTCTGTTAAAAATGATTTTTTTAAGTGGACTTTGAGCGATTTTAAAGAGTTTGTAATAATTGAAGAGATTTATTTTAGTCAAGATGTTAGTAGTAATTTTGATTCAAACCCCCAAGATATTAATTTTAATATCTTCTATTTAAGACCAATTGAGAATGAGCGTCAAAAAATTACAGAGCGCAATAGTGAGCATCTTGATTTTAATATTGATAATTTATTTTTTGAAAACCTGAAGACAAATAAATTTATTTTTAAGACTAGGGTAAAAACTTATAAACTTAATTTGGAATTTTTAGATGCGAAATATTTAGAAAGTATTGAAGTTAATAGAGATATTAACAATCAAGAGTACAAAAAGTATGTTCAAGACAAAAAAAAAGATTATTTATCTTACAGCTATGTTGATTTAATGTCTTTAGATTCTTTAATTTTATCTAAAACCTCTGGCAGTAATTCAGTTTATAAGTTAGCTAAAGCAATTATTGATGTTTTGACTTCAAATTTTAAAATTGTTGAGAATAATTTAAGTTTAAAGGATTCTATTGAAGAAAAAAAAATTTCATCTGGCAATTTAATAGTTCTTACTAATTTATTATTTTTAAAGTATGATATTCCGCTGAGAAATATAGTTGGGCTTTACTATGATTCTAATTCTCTTAAATTAAAAGAGCATTTTTGGTTTGAGTTTTTTTTAGCTGGGGTTGGTTTTGTATATTTTGATATAATAAATGCAGTATTATTTAAGGATAGCTCTAAGTATTTTTTGAATATATCTGATAACTATATTCAATATGGATGCAAAGAGGACTATGATAAAAATGAATTTTTTGATGGATATTTAGATTCTGGGTTTTTAAAGTATAAAAGCTTGACAAACGGATCGTATTCTTTAATGCATAGGTTTGTTTTGGAGGATAATTTTTAATGAGAGATGATCAAATATTTAATTTAATTGAAAAGGAAAAATTAAGAGAAAGAGAGCATATTGAACTTATTGCTTCTGAAAATTTTACATCTTTAGAGATAAGGCAGGCTGTTGGTAGTATTTTAACTAATAAGTATGCCGAAGGATATCCTTTGAATCGATACTACGGTGGTTGTTCTTTTATTGATGAGATTGAAACTCTGGCAATTTCGAGAGCAAAAGAGCTTTTTGGCGCAAAGTATGCCAATGTTCAACCTCATAGCGGATCTCAGGCCAATATGGCTGCCATAATGGCTCTTATTAGCCCGGGTGACAGGATTCTTGGTATGCAATTATCTCATGGAGGGCATTTAACTCACGGCAGCAGGGTAAATTTTTCTGGTATATTTTTTAACACTTATTTTTATGGTGTTTCTAGAGATTCTGAGCTAATTGATTATGATGAAGTTCTTAAAATAGCTAAAGATTGCAGGCCAAATTTAATAATAGCTGGAGCTTCTTCTTATTCAAGAGAAATTGATTTTAAAAAATTTAGAGAAATAGCAGATGATGTTTCTGCTTATCTTTTGTGTGATATTGCTCATATTGCAGGCCTTATTGTTGCCGGTTTTCATAATTCCTCAATTGATGTGGCGCATCTTACTACAAGTACTACGCATAAAACTTTAAGAGGGCCAAGAGGTGGAATAATACTTTCTGGAAAGGATTTTGACAAATTAGTAAACTTTAATGGAAAAGAGAAGCCTTTGTTTAATGCTGTAAATTCTACAGTTTTTCCTGGAACTCAAGGGGGTCCTTTAGTTCATGTTATTGCGGGTAAGGCTATTGCATTCAAAGAAGCTCTTCAAGAAAGTTTTAAAGAATACATTGCTAACGTAATAAAAAATACTAAAGTTATGGCTGAATATTTCAAATCGGAAGGATTTCGTATTGTTAGTGGGGGCACAGACAATCATTTGTTTTTGGTTGATCTTAGTAGTTCGGATCTCACCGGTGCTGATGCTGAGAAATTACTTGAGAGCGTAAATATTACTTTAAATAAAAATGCTATTCCTTTTGATAAAAAAAGCCCTTCTTTGGCTTCTGGTATTAGAATTGGGGGCGCTGCTATTACTTCTAGAGGCCTAAATGAAAGCGATTCTTTAAATGTTGCTAAATTTATTGTTAGAGCTTTAAAGGCAAAGTCTGATATTGAATTAAAACAAATAAAAAAGGAAGTTGTAAGATTTATTAGAGATTTTGACATGCCTTGATTACGCTGGAGGTTATGATCAATAAATGCCAAGCCCAATTAGAGTGTTTTTTTTAGTGTTGTTGTTTATTTTTATTTTTAATCCCGTTTTAATAGCAATGCTTTTTATTTTATTTCCTTTTATTTTGATATTATTTAGTTTTTTAGGTGTTTTTAGAATATACTTTACAAGGGATTACTCATATTCTAGATCTAGAGAGTTTGAATTTTATAAACTTTCTTTTTTATTAATGGCTAAATTGCTATCTATTTTAGGAACTGTAACTGGGGAGCAGCTAAATTATGTCAATTTTATTATCAATTCTTTGAATTTGTCTGAACGTGGTAAATCAGAATTGTATACCATTTTTCATTCTGCTATTACTAAAAATAATAATGCTGATAAAATTTTATATACCCTTAAGCTTGGTTATTTTCAGCACAAAGATCTTTTTATATGGCTTTTTGCCACTCTTAAAGAAATTAACAGGCTTTCTAGGTATAAAAATTTAGAAGCTGAAAAATTTATTTCTTATGTTGGTGTTTTTTTAGAACTTGAATCTGATGGTTATGAAGCTTATAAAGATATTAATATTAAAATTGTAAATCCTTATAGTGTTTTGGGGTTAACATATAGTGCTAGCGATGATGAGGTTAAAAAGGCGTATAAAAGCCTTGTTATAAAATATCATCCTGATAAGTTTGCAAATGATCCTGTAAGACAAAAAGATGCAAATGATAAATTTATAAAAATTCAAGATGCTTATGAAAAAATTTGCAAGGAAAGAAATATAAGGTAATCCTCAATTGTTTTTAAAGATAAAAAAGAAGGGCCAAAGCCCTTCTTTTGCTGTTAGCTTCCGCTGTAGGCTATTTTGAATTGCAAGAAAGCACTTCCAATAGCAGCATTATTTGTGTTTTTATTAGCAAGTTCTATAATGTTATTTGAATCCCATCCAAGAGAAATTGTTGTAAATCTTATTAGTTTTTCAAGGCTAAGTCCTGTTTTTAAATAAATTTTTGTAGCATCGCTTGAGAGTTTATTAGAAGGTCCTAAAATGTATGCTCCAATGTAAGGTACTACATATGCTTCTGTTGAAATGGATGCTATTGGAATTGCATAATCAAGATATAAGGCCAAGCCGAGTTTCATTGCATCTTCAAATGTCAGATTAGGGGTTGTGGTCTTTGTGCTTGTTGAACTTTGTTCAGTTTGATTGTTTTCAGTGGTGCTTGAAATTGTTGTAGGATAGTTTTCTACAGATTTTTGTCTTAAAATATCGTAAAGACCGATAGATGTTATCCATCCTAATCCATTTATAATCCCTTTTTTGTTGTCTTCATAGCTTGAAATTTCAACATTTAAGCTTTGAAATGCATTTTCAGATATGGTTTTTAATCTTTTTTCTGTATCTTTAGATCTGTAAAGGTTTTGTCCATAGCTTATTCCCAATGCAACTCCAGATTTTTTGTCTTGTTCTCCAAAGAGTCTTGTACTGTAGGAATCAGATCCTTTAATCGCCCAGGATTCTTTTTCACCGGTATCTTTATTCCAAGCAAAACCTATACTTGCTCCTGTTGAAAATGCAATGCCCAATTCTGTGTTTTTGCTGAAATTAAGAGCATTGCCATTTGGATCAAATATTTCAGCTTTTTTGTTAGGATCTGAGGGTGTTTCTTTTTTGAAATTCGCTGCTTTTGAGATGTGTCCAAATATAGAAAAATCGCTTGCAAAAGGATCTATTCCAAAATCAGTTCCCATTTGCAAAATAAGATAGGTATTTTTATCGTTTATTTTTGTTAATCCAAGCTTATATTTAGCTCCAAAAGATGCTAAAATTGCAGAATTTGATAAAGTTGGGCTCAATAAATCGTTGCCAACTACGGATTTATCTTTTAAAGAGTATGTTATTGATGAATTATTGAATGTCTCGTTTCCATAGGCTCCTGACAAGCCAAAATTTAATTCAAAAGGTGTTTCTGCAATTACAGATTTAGTATCTTCGTTTTGATCAAGTAGATTTTTTATTGGTTTCCATGTTGCTTGAATTCCATAAAGGATTCCTTGATATGTTTTATTGTATGGAGTGTCTTTGTCATTCTCTTGATTTCTGTTACCCGTGCCTGTTCCCCCTATTGCAAATGTAAGGTCGAGTTTTGGGAGTTTGTATCCCAGCTGAATTGTTCCTATGTTTTTAGAAGTACCTCTTGCAAGAATTGTCCCTCTTACTGCCCTATCATTGCTTGGGAATCCATAGTAAGTGCTTTTAAATCCAGTCATAGGTGCAAAACTAAATAAAGACTCTTTATTAAAGTCAAAATCTGTCATAGTACTTATTTTAATAAAAAAATCGTACATATTGATTTGGGCTGTAATATCTCCCACGTCAATTTTAAATTGATCGCCTTTTTTGCCTTCCGCTTTTAGTGCAAGATCTTCTACCTTAATGTAAGCTGAGAATGGATCGTCTTTGCCTAATTCGGGATTAGCTTCAAATGGTTTAAGCTTAATGGTAATTTTGCTTTTGTTTTCAAACCCAGGAACAAGCTCGTCCATATCTAATCTGAATTCACTTGTGTTTTCAAATCCAAATGTTGGCATCCATGGGTTTATTTTAAATATATCTTTTTCCTTTAATGCGTCTGCTGCAAATATTGCTGCAGATGTGGTTAAAAATATGATTAATTTATATAAAATATGGCTTTTCATAATTATACCTTCCTGTTGTAATTATAAACTTTTATTAGTTTTAGTTTTTAATTAAACGTATTAATAAATATATTATAGATATGTTATTATGTATAATATATTAACATATATATAACATGTATATAATATTAAAATATTAGGTAAAAATTCAAGGCCATATTATTATTTTGTGATTTTTGTATTATTCAAATCTATAAATAAGATTAATTTTAGTATAAATTAATCTTATTTATTTTAAATGATTAATTTATACTAAATAAACTAGCAATCCTGTTGCTAAAATGTAGTATAAAGCATAAATTATTGTTTTTGATAAAAGCTTGCCTTCTTGTCCAATTAATCCAGCAGTTGTTGTTGCTATTGTGATGTTTTGGGGAGAAATCATTTTCCCTCCAGTTGCTCCTGTTGTATTTGCTGCTGCAAGCCAGTAAGGATTTGCTCCAATATTTTCTGCCATTTGTGTTTGTAAAGGTCCAAAAAGAACATTTGAAACCGTATCACTTCCTGTTAAAAATGTCCCAATAGCTCCAATTAGTGGGCTAAATAATGGTCCAAATTTACCTGTTATTATTGAGATTCCATTAGCAAGATCTCTTATCATTCCACTATGTGTCATTAATCTTGATATTGCAACAATGCATATGATTATAAAGGAAGATAATGCCATTTTTTTCAAGGTTAATGTAAATATTTTTAGCTGTTTTAACATTGGAACTCCCCGTATTGAATAGGATATTGTTGTTGCAAGTATAATCAAGAAGCCCGGAGAGATAATCCATTTAAAGTGTAAGGGATTTGCTTCTGGATAAATGCTAATAGTGCTTTGAAAAGTTTTTAGGTATTCATGAATTTTGTTAAAAAGAGGAGATACAAGCACTATAAAAGTTACTATTAAAATGTAGGGTGAGCAGGCAATAATTCCTTTTGATAAGGATATTGTGTTTTTGCTTTGGCGCTCAGTAGTTTCTTTATTTCCAAAAAACCTTGCATAAACTATTGTTATTGTCATAGAAAGAATGCTTCCAAGGATTGCAGGAAGTTCTGGACCCAAAGTTTTTGATATAAATACTTGAGATATTGCCATTGACATTCCTGAGAGTAAGGTAAGAAGGAATACTCCTTTTAATCCTTTAATGCCCCCTCCTGTAAGAATTACCAGTACAAAAGGTATTGTTAAGGTTGGAAGTATTAGTTGGAATGCAATCTCAGATGAAACAATGTTAACATCCAAGTTAGTTGCTTGAGCTAAAGATGTTATAGGGATTCCCACAGATCCGTAGGCGGTTGATGAGGTGTTCATTATTAAACAGATTAAGCAGGCAAAAAATGGTTCAAATCCCATTGCTATTAATATTGATACAGGAATTGCAACAGCAGTTCCATATCCAGCAACTCCTTCTAAAAAATTTCCAAATCCCCATGCAACTAGTAATACTATAATTCTTCTATCAGAAGATACGTTTGATAAAATATTTTTAATAGTTTCTATATCTTTTTGATCTTCTGACATTTTGTATGTAAATATGGCAGCAATAATTACAGTTGCTATTGGCCATATCCCCATTAAGGCGCCCTCAAGCATTGCAAGACTTGTGTTTACTATTCCCAAGTTTTTATAAAATATAACTATAGCAACGGTGGCTATTAATGATATGGGTATTACATAGTAAGCTGGCTTTTTTATTATGCCAAGTCCAATAATTATTAGGATTATTGGTACCAAAGCTGTTATAAAATCATAAGAATTCATAAAAATGGCTCCTTTTTAATTGTATTGTAATTAACAATCAATAAATAATATATAATTTTAATATTACAACATGAATAGTATCTATGTTATTGGGAAATTGTTATTAACTTTATTTTTAATTTTTTTCCCGTTTTGTTATAATCTTTTTGCAGTTAATTTAGCTGAGATTAATAAATTATCAGAGTATGCAAAGTCAATAGTTTTAATAGATTTTGATACTAAGCGAATACTTTATTCTAAGAAGCCCAATTTGGTTTTTCCTCCAGCATCTCTTACAAAGATTGTTACAATTTATACAGCTTTAATTGAAGCTGAAAAGCGAAATATAAAATTAAAAAGCATAGTTCCTATTAGCGATTCTGCTTCATATTATAATGCACCCCCCAATTCTTCTTTGATGTTTTTAGAAAAAGGTCAAATTGTTAATTTTGAAGAGATTTTAAAAGGACTTTCAGTTTCTTCGGGTAATGATTCTTCTATTGCAATTGCTGAGTTTGTAGTAGGCAATTTAAATAGCTTTGTTAATTTAATGAATATTAATGTTTTAAATTTAGGGCTTTTTAATATGCATTTTGTTGAACCTTCTGGATATAGCAGCGAGAATAAGATTACAGCACTAGATATGGCTTTTTTTGTGAAATCTTATATAGAAAAGTTTAAATTTATGCTTAATATTCATTCTTTAAAGTATTTTATTTATCCAAAGAGTAGAAATTTAGGAACTGCTTTGTCATCAAAATTTTTAAACTTAAAACAAAGAAATGCTAATTTATTAATATATGATTACCCTTATTCAGATGGCATTAAAACGGGATATATTAAGGAATCAGGCTTAAATCTTGTTGCTACTGCTAAAAAGGGTGAGAGAAGATTAATAGCAGTTGTATTGGGGGTTGAAAAAGGAATTAATGGATTTGGAGAGAAAATGAGATCTTCGATTGCAAAAAATTTATTTGAATATGGATTTAATAAATATTCTAAATTTCCTTTAATAGTAAAATTAAAAGAAAAAGTCTATAATGGTACAGTGGATACAGTTGCTCTTTTTTCTAAAGAGCCTTTTTATTATATTTTAACTAAAGATGAATTTGATAAAATTAATATAAGTTATACTGTTGATAAATTGGTTGCTCCACTTAGTGGGGATATGCCTGTTGGGAGGGCTATGATTTTTTTAGAAAATGAAAAAATAGGGGATGTTGCTTTGTTTAGTGGCAAGGTAAAAAGATTAGGGTTTTGGCAAGGTCTTTATAAGAGTTTTATAAATCTTTTTTCAAGAGAGTATTAATTTTATGTTAAATCATTTTAATTTTAAATTAAAACGCGATGTTACAATAATAGTTCCTGGTGAAGCTTTTGTTTCAAACAAAAGAGTGATTTCTACAATTCTTGGTTCTTGTGTTGCTGTTGTGCTTTGCGACGAATCAAACAATTTAATTGGAATGAATCATTATGTTCTAGTTAAGTCAGATCTTGACATATCTCCTGATCAAAGGGGAAGATATGGGATTTATGCTATTCCTATGTTAATAAATGCAATGCTCGAAAATGGAGCTAGCAAAAGTAATCTTAAGGCTAAGCTTTTTGGTGGAACTAATTTTATGGCAAAAGGATCGGTTAAGGTGGGGCTTGAAAATTCAGAGTTTGCCGTTAATACATTGAATAAGTATCGTATTCCAATCTTAGCTAAAGATTTTGATCAATCTAAGTCGCGAAAAATTTTTGCTTTTCCTGAAAACTTTAAGGTTATTGTGGAATATCCAGACGGAACAAAGGTTTTTTAATTTTGTCTAATGATGATTTTTTAAAAAATTCTCTCAATCAATTTCAATATGAAGCAGTTACTACTATTGAAGGCGCTCTTTTAATTATTGCTGGTGCTGGTAGTGGAAAAACAAGGGTTGTTACTCACAGAATAGCGTATTTGCTTTTAAAAGGCATTGCTCAGAGGGAAATTTTAGCCTTGACTTTTACCAACAAGGCTGCTAATGAAATGAAAGACAGAATTAAAAAAATTTTAAAAAGTCCTCTTAGTAATCTTATGGTTTCAACTTTCCATGCTTTTGGGCTTTACTTTTTAAAAGAAAATTATAAATTGTTAGGATATAGAAAAAACTTTAGTATTTATGATGACAATGATAGAATCTCTCTTCTTAAAGAGATTTTACTTGATGAGGGTCTTTTTAATAAAAAAGTTTCTTTAAATTCGCTTAGCAATGTTATTTCACTTTTAAAAAACGGTATTCTCACTCTTAATGATTTAAAGGAAGAAGATATAAATATTTACAGGCTTTATGAAGAGAGGTTAAGGCTTTATAATTCTTTTGATTTTGATGATTTGATTTTAAAGCCAAAAGAATTGTTAAGTAATAATTCTGATATTAGAAATAAATATTCTAAAAGATATAAATATGTTTTGATTGACGAGTTTCAAGATACTTCTTTGATTCAATATAATTTTATTCGCCTTTTGATAAATCATAGTAATTTGTGTTGTGTTGGGGATGATGATCAGTCGATATATTCTTGGCGCGGGGCTAATTATAACAACATGTTGCAATTTGAAAAAGATTACAACGTTAAAGAAATAAAGCTTGAACAAAATTATCGTTCTGCAAAAAATATTTTAGATGTTGCCAATTCTGTGATTTTAAATAATAAAAATAGAAAAGAAAAGACCTTGTGGTCCTCAAAGATGTGTAGCAAAGTTATAGATGTTTTTATATTTGAGGATGAAATTCAAGAATCTGAGTTTGTTGCAAATAGAATCATGCAGCTTTCAAGGCTAGAGGATTTTAAGTCTAAAAAGATAGGGGTTCTTATGAGAACCAATGCTCTTTTTAAAAACGTTGAAATGATTTTTAGAAGACAAGGCATAAAATATAAAGTTTCAGGGGGAACATCTTTTTTCCAGAGAAAAGAAATAAAAGATATTATTTCTTATTTGAATGTAATAATAAATCCTAAAAGTGATTATGATCTTCTTAGAATCATTAATGTTCCAAGAAGGGGGATTGGCAAGGAATATTTGAAAAAAATTAGAGATATAGCAGACAAGAAGGGTTGTTGCATTTATGATGCTCTTTGTGACATTACTTTTTCTTTTACAAATATTTCTAGTTATGACAAGGCTTTAAATAAGCAGGTCATTGAAAGCATAGAAGATTTTGTATCTTTTATTGAAGAGTATCAATATAAGTTTAGTATAACAAAAAACACGTATTCCAATATAATCAAAGAAATGATAGAAAGTATTGAATATTGGGGATTTTTAGTTAGTGAAAATCCCAATTCAATCAAAGTGGCTGAATATAAGTATCAAAATATAGAAGGGTTTTTAAGCATAATTAAAAATTGGGAATCCAAACAATTTGGTGAGTTGAGAGATTTAAGTAGCTTTTTAAATTACATAGTTCTTCAATCTAACGAAGTAAGTGAGGAAGCTGAAAATATTAATATTAATTTAATGACAGTACATTCTGCTAAAGGTTTAGAATTTGATTATGTATTTTTTATTGCTGTTGAAGACAATATTATTCCTCATCATAGAATCATTGAAGATAGTGAGGTTGACTTAGAAGAAGAGAGGCGAGTTTTTTATGTTGCGTTAACTCGCGCAAAAGATTCTCTTGTTATTACTATGGCTAATAAGCGTAAAAAAGATAGGCAAATTTTTGATCAGTTGCCTTCAAGATTTATTTCAGAAATTCCTAAAGAATTTTTAAATTTTAATTATTATGCAGATTTTGTTGAAAACAAAGCTTAACCAATATTATTGAATTTATTGAATGAATTTAAAGATTAATTTAGTATATTATATTATTAATTATAAATTAAATCCAAGTATATTTATGGATTTAATTTAATCAAAGGAAAGTTATTATGAGTATTGTAATTGATTCTTTTAAAGAGATATCAAAAATTCCAAGATGTTCAAAAAATATTAAAGGAATTATTAATTTTATTAAGCAGAGAGCCAAAAAATTTGGTTATTCTTTTAAAGAAGATCGTGTTGGTAATATTGTAGTGCAGATAAAATCAAATAATAATATTGATATGCATCCTATTATTTTACAATCTCATGTTGATATGGTTTGCGAAAAGAATGAATCCAGTTTGCATAATTTTGAAACAGATCCAATTGAAATTGTTGAAGAGGATGGATATCTTAAAGCAGTAGGGACCACCCTCGGAGCTGATAATGGGATTGGAGTAGCTATGATGTTGGGGATTATGAGTGAAGCCAATAATTTTCCTCATCCCGATTTAGAACTTCTATTTACCGTTGATGAAGAAATAGGTTTAATAGGTGCTCTTGGTCTTGATTCTAATTTATGTAGTGGTAAAAGCCTCATTAATCTTGATGGAGAGGAAGAGGGTTATTTTTTAGTTGGTTGTGCGGGATCAAGACTTGTAGAAATTGTTTTTTCTCCTAAGTATAGCCTTGTAACGAAAAAAACAAAGGTAGAAATTTTGTTTAAAGGGCTTAAAGGTGGCCATTCTGGGGCAGATATTCATTTAGATTTGGCAAATTCTTTAAAATTAATGTTTTTTGCTCTTTTTGAAATTAAGGCAAATCTTAATTTTGAGATTGAAGGCATTTTTGGTGGAAATAGTAGCAATGCAATTCCAATTGAAGCCAAGGCTTTAATCTTTATAGATGATAATGATTATGATTTATTAAATAAAGAGCTTAAACTGTTCGTACTTAAAGTTAAAAGTGCATATTCTCTTGAAGATGAATTTGATATTATTGTTAATAAAAGAGAATTTTCATCAGTTAAAGTTCTTGATGAAAATAGCAAAAATAAGCTTTTAAATATGGGAATGGGATTTTTACATGGAGTTCAAAAAGTAGAAAATTATGAAAATAAGCTTATAAAGACCTCTTTAAATTTTTCAAGTCTTTTGAGAATGCAAGACGATTATATTTTTACTTTTTTAATAAGATCTTTATTGGATTTAGACAAAGAGTATGTTTGCAATCATTTACAATCAATAAGTGATTTGTCGGGAGCTAATTTGCGTGTAATTTATGATGATCCTTCTTGGCAGCCTGATAAGAATAGCAATCTTTTAAAACATCTTCAAGAAGTGTATAAAGAGATGTATCTTGAAGATGCTAATGTTTCCACAATACATGCAGGTCTTGAAACAGGCATAATATCTTCTAGATTGGGAGGTATAGAATCTGTTACCCTTGGGCCTTGGATTGAATGGCCTCATACTACTAGGGAAAGAGTAAATATTTCTTCAACTATTAGAGTTTATGATTTTTTGAAAAAAAGCTTAGAAAGATTTCAAAAATTTTAGTTTTGAAAAAAATTAATATTTTATTATAAATTTTTTAATAAAAGTCTTATGGCTTTTATTATTTTTATCTTTTATTGACTTAGGAATTAAATATTTATAAAATATTATAATAATCATAGTCACTAGTTATTGGTGGTTGTAGCTCAGTTGGTAGAGCGTCGGGTTGTGGTTCCGAATGTCGCGGGTTCAAGCCCCGTCAATCACCCTTTAATCAATTTTATTTTTAACTGCATTCATAGCTCAATTGGATAGAGCGGCGGACTTCGAATCCGAAGGTTGCAGGTTCGACTCCTGCTGAGTGCGAAATTATTATTTATTTAGTAGATTAGGCATACTTGCAAAAGCTTTTAAGTTTTTGTATACTATTTTGAGTATGAAGTATGCCAGGAGTGGTGGAATTGGCAGACACGCTAGACTTAGGATCTAGTGCCTTTGGCGTGTGGGTTCGACTCCCACCTTCTGTAAAAATGCGAAAGTAACTCAGGGGTAGAGTGTCACCTTGCCAAGGTGGAAGTCGCGGGTTCAAATCCCGTCTTTCGCTTTTTAATAATTATCAATAAAATTTAATTGAGGCATTAACAGTGATTTTGAGTAAAGATATTAAGCTTCTTCCAGGTTCAAAAGTTGAGGTTGTCATTAGAGTTTCAAAAAACGTTATTCAGGAAAAATACAATTCATTATTGCAAGATTATTCTTCCCGACTTAAGATTCAAGGCTTTAGAATTGGAAAAGTTCCTATTAATGTTATTGAGAATAAATATTCTGAGGGTTTAAAAGCTACCGTTTTAGAAGAAGTGATTAATAATTCTTTTAAAGAATTTTTCAAAGAAGAGTCCAAAATACCTTTAAGTTATGCTACTCCTACTGTAAAGGAAAAAAATTTAAAATTAAATCTTGACAAAGATTTTGAATTTACTTTTACATATGAGACTTATCCTGAATTTAAAATTCCAAGTTTTGATGAGATTGATATTAAAGTGGAGATCCCTGAAGTTTTTATTGATGATTCTGATATTGATGATGAGATTAAGAATCTTCAAATAGAAAATTCAATTATCATTGAAGATGAGGAAGGAGTTGTCAAGGAAGATAGCATTGTTAAAGTGGATTTTGTTGAGCTTGATGACCTTTCAAATGAGATAGTATCAACAAAAAGACAAGGCTTTGTTTTTACGGTTGGAAAATCTGAGACCTATTATGATTTTGACAAAGATGTAATTGGTATGAGAATAAATGAAGAGAGAGTTATAGAAAAATCTTATATTGCAGATTACAAATTTGAAGAACTTGCGGGTTCTTCAAGAAAATTGAAGATTAAGATTAAGAGTATTAAAAAAAGAGATCTCCCCTTAATAGATGATGAGTTTGCACAGGATATTAGTGATAAATATAATACACTAGATGATCTTAAAAATTTTATAAGATCTAGTCTTTTAAACATTGTTGAAGAAAAAAAAGAAACTTTAAAGCTAAATAAATTTTTTTCTACTATTTCTGAAAAATTAGAAATAGATATTCCCCATTCAATGATTGAGGCTGAAATTGAAATTGCTTTTAAGGATGCTAAAAGGCAAAATAAAAATAATATGAGCCTTGAAGAGTTTAAAAGTATTTTTTATTCTTCAGGATATATTGGTGGTGATAATTTAAAAGATGAGATTCTTGGGAATTTGAAATCTAAACTGATAATGCAAAAAATGGTAGATTTAGACCCAATTAAAGTTACTGAAAGCGATGTTGAAGATGAAATGGCCAGGCAGTCTAAGAATTTAGGTGTAAGTTATGAGGAGATTAAAAAATTTTATGAAGATCAAAATTTGATTTCTTATTTAAAGGATGATATTAAAAGGGAAAGAGCTAAGAAAAAAATTTTGGAAAATCTTAAAGAGGTAAAGGGTAAAAAACTAAATTTTAGAGATTTTGTTAATTATAAAATTTGTGAGTAAGAAAAATGGAGTTTATGCATAATTTAATACCCACTGTAATAGAGAATACGGGAAATTATGAGAGAGTATTTGATATATATTCAAGATTACTTAGGGAGCGTATAATATTTTTGAGTGGTGAAATTAATGATCCTAAGGCAGATACCGTGATTGCGCAACTTTTGTTCTTAGAATCAGAAGATTCAAGCAAAGACATTTATCTTTATTTAAATTCTCCAGGCGGCAGTATTACTGCAGGTCTTGCGATTTATGATACTATGCAATATATAAAGCCTGATGTAAGGACAATTTGCATTGGGCAAGCCGCTTCAATGGGTGCTTTTTTACTTGCTGGTGGCGCTAAAGGTAAAAGAGAATCTCTAACTTATTCTAGAATAATGATTCACCAGCCTTGGGGTGGAATAAGTGGTCAGGCTAGTGATATTAATATACAAGCTAATGAAATTTTAAGACTTAAAAAATTAATAATAGATATTATGTCTAATCAGATAGGAGTTGATAAGGAAAAACTGGCTCTTGATATGGAAAGAGATTATTTTATGACTTCAAGCGATGCTCTTAAATATGGTCTTATTGATAGTATCTTAGTAAGGGAGTAGTTTTATTTTCGGTAAAAGTTTTTATGGCAAGAGTAAAAGGTCAAAAAGTAAAAGAGTGTTCTTTTTGTGGACTTAGTGTCGCTGAGCTTGGTGGTAATGTTGTTATATCTAATGGGGTAGCGATTTGTCCGGAATGTTCTAAAATATGTCACAATCTTTTTAAAGAAAAGTTGTGTAAGCCGCTAGATTCTAAGTCCAACGGTTTGCCAACTCCCAAACAACTTAAAGATCATTTAGACATGTATGTTGTTGGGCAAGAAGATGCTAAAAAAGTCTTATCTGTGGCTGTTTATAATCATTATAAAAGAATATTGAAAAATAATAAATATGACAATGGTATTGAGATTGAAAAATCTAATATACTTTTGGTTGGTCCTACAGGCAGTGGTAAAACTTTGCTTGCAAAAACGTTGGCTGCAGAGATGAATGTGCCATTTGCAATAGCAGATGCTACAACTTTGACAGAAGCAGGATATGTTGGCGAGGATGTAGAAAATATTTTGCTTAAATTGATACATGCTGCTCATGGGGATGTTAGCTTAGCTGAAAAAGGGATTATCTATATAGACGAGATAGATAAAATTGCTAAAAAAAATGAAAACGTCTCAATAACAAGAGATGTTTCTGGGGAAGGGGTTCAACAGGCTTTGTTAAAGATAATTGAAGGCACGGTTGCCAATGTTCCTCCAAGAGGCGGTAGAAAGCATCCTTATGAGGATACTATTGAAATTAATACTCAAAATATACTCTTTATATGTGGCGGTGCTTTTGTTGGGCTTGAAAACATTGTTAAGAATCGAATAAATAAAAGTTCTATTGGGTTTTCAGCAATTGAAAAAAAGAATATAAGAGAAGATACTTCATTAAAGTATTTAGAAATGGAAGATTTGATTAAATTTGGCTTAATACCAGAATTTGTTGGCAGACTTCCTGTGCATTCGTATCTTGAAAAGTTGAATAAAGAAGATTTGTTGAGAATATTGGTTGATCCTCAAAATTCTATTGTTAAGCAGTATTATCATATGTTTAAAATGGACAATGTTGAATTGGTATTTGAAAAAGATGCTTTAGAATCAATTGTAGATGAAGCCATTTTAAAAAATACTGGAGCAAGAGGTCTTAGATCTATTTTAGAGGGTCTTCTTAAAGATGTTATGTTCGAGGTTCCTTCTATTAGTAAGGCTAAGAAGGTTGTTGTTACAAAAGAATCTGTTTTAAATGCAGATGTTAACCCATTAATTTTAGTGGGAAATGCAATTAAAAAACCTTGGGCAAAAGAGTTATATGAAATCAATCTTAAATATGATAAAAAATAGAAAAGAAGATCTTCCAATTGTTATTTTAAAAGAAAATGTTCTTTTTCCCAATATTACATTGTGGGTAACCTTTGATAATGAATATGTAATTAATTCCATAGCGCAATCCATGTTAGAGGAAAGATTGATTTTATTTGCTTATTCAAATGAGCCTAATTGTGATGAATCTGATAGGGGAGTAGTTAAAAACCTATGCTCTGTGGGTACTTATTCTAAACTTATTCAGGTTATAAAGATTAGTAAAGACGTAATAAAAGTTTTAGTTGAGTGTCAAAGTAGGGTTCTTATAGACAGTGTTTCTAAAAAAAATGATTATTTGAGAGCTAAAGTTACTTTTGTGCCTGATTCTAGTGGATTAAACAGAGAGCTTTTTACCTATTCTAAATTTTTAAAAGAAACCTATGAAGCTTATAGAAATTCCTTATCTTTAAAATCTTATGATGCGGATAATGAACCAATTAATTATTTTGAGAATCCAAGTAAGCTTGTCGATATTATAGCTTCTAATTCAAATTTGGAAAATAGCATAAAATTAGAACTTTTACAAGAGCTAAATGTTAAAACCAGAATAGAAAAGTTGATTGTTAATTTAAGCATTGAAATTGATCTTTTAGATCTTAAAAAAGATATTAATTCTAAAGTTAGAGCTAAGTTGGATAAGGGGCAAAGGGATTATTTTCTTTCTGAACAAGTTAAAGAGATACAAAAAAGATTAGGTAAAGATGAAAACGATTATATTGATAGATTAAACTCTAAAGATATTCCAGAAGATGTTAAATCTAAGATTGAAAAAGAAATTTCTAGATTGTCTAAAATGCAGATGAATTCACCTGATGCTAATATTATTAGAAGTTATATAGAATTAATATTAGATCTTCCATGGAATGAAAATACTGTTATGAAAAATCATTTAAGCGAGATTGAATTTATCTTAAGAAATTCTCATTATGGTATGGATGAAGCAAAAGAAAAGATAATAAATTTTTTGGCTGTTTATCAGATTAATTCTAAGGTCAAAGCTCCTATTTTATGTCTTGTGGGGCCTCCTGGTATTGGCAAAACATCTCTTGTGGAGTCTATTGCAAGATCACTGTCTAGAGAATTTGTTAAAATATCTCTTGGTGGCTTAAGAGATGAGGCAGAAATTAGGGGGCATAGAAGAACTTATGTTGGTTCTCTTCCGGGTGTTTTTATTAGCGCAATGAAAAGATCAGGTAAATCCAATCCCGTTATTCTTCTTGATGAAATAGATAAAATTAATAGTAGTTATAAGGGAAATCCCGAATCTGCCCTTTTGGAAGTTTTAGATCCGGAGCAAAATTATAAGTTTATAGATCATTATTTAGAAATTCCTTATGATCTTTCCAATGTTTTATTTGTTACAACAGCCAATTCTCTTAATGGTATGTCAAAGCCGCTTTTAGATAGAATGGAAATAATTAAGGTTGAGGGTTATTCTTATATTGAAAAGTTAGAGATTGCTAAGATTTTTCTGATTCCAAGCATAATTAAAGAGAGTTTTTTGGACAAAGTTTATATAAGAATAGAAGATGATGTTATTTTTAATTTGATTAGAAACTATACTATGGAATCTGGTGTAAGGGGGCTAAAGAGAGTTTTGACTAATTTGATTAGGAGACTTGTAAGGGAGCTGCTTTATGAGTATTCTAAAGATCAAATCATCAAAGGCAACTTTTATTCACCAAGTTCTTTGATACATGGGAATAATTCGCTTTTTACTCATGATCCTGATATTCCAGGTATTTATAAAATAATCAATATTAATAATTATTATAATTATGTTGATACTGAGGATAACTTGGATTTAATTAAGATTGATTCTTCGGGGTTTGTTTATGGGCTTGCTTGGACAAATTATGGTGGTACAGTTCTTCCTGTTGAGGCAACTAAGTTTGAGAAAAAGGGAGACATTATTCTAACAGGTAGTCTTGGAGCTATTATGAAAGAGAGTGCACAGCTTGCATATTCTATAGTTAAGACCTATTCTTCTAAGCTTAATTTTGATGTGAAGGAAAGTCCTGAAATTCATTTGCACTTTCCAGAAGGAGCAACACCAAAAGATGGGCCTTCTGCAGGTATTACCATTGCAACGGCAATTGCTTCGATATTGTCTGACAAGAAAGTTCCTTTGGATCTTGCAATGACTGGTGAGGTGACTTTAAAGGGCTTTGTTCTTCCTGTGGGCGGCATTAAAGAAAAAGTTTTAGCAGCCTATAGAAACGGTATAAGTAAAGTTATTTTGCCCAAAGATAATAAAAAAGATTATTCTAAGCTTCCAGAAGAAGTTAAGGACAATATAGATGTTAAGTTTGTCTCCAGCTTGGAAGAAGTTTTTGATTATTTGAATATTATTTAAAAATTTACATATTTAAATTTATATTTTAGGAGTAGATCTATGAAAGATGGAGTTAGAAAGCCTTCGGGCAATAGAGCGTCTTTTAGCGCTCAGCCTAATGTTAAGGGCTTGAGAAAGAATAATAGTTTTTCTTGTTTTGCTAAGAATAATTTGGGTAAAAGTTTTTCAAAGGGTAAAAAAAGGGGTAAATAAAAAAAGTGGCTTTAATTAGCCACTTTTTTTATTTAATAACACAGAAATAAAAGATATTTTATGCTCTCTTAGAATAATATTCTACAACCATTTGTTCATTAGCAAGCGTAGGTATCTCGTCCCTTGATGGAGCATGCTTTACTTTTATGTTTAAATCATCAGCATTTACTTCTATCCAAGTTGGCAAATTTCTAAGAGACGAAGTTTTTTCTATATTTGATCTTATTAATTTTTTTAGGCTGTCTTTTTCTTTTATTTGAATTTGATCATTTGCTCTTAGTATTATTGAAGGGATTGTAACTCTTCTTCCATTTAATATAATAATACCGTGAGAAACTATTTGTCTTGCGTGTGCTCTTGAGATGGCAAATCCAGCCCTATATACAACATTGTCAATTCTTCTTTCAAGTATTGAGAGCAAGTTGTCTCCAGTAACACCGTGATGTTTTTTTGCTTCTTTAAAAGTGTTGGTTAGCTGTCTTTCACTTACACCATAAGTAAACTTTATCTTTTGTTTTTCTATTAATTGTTTTCCATATTCTGTGATTTTAGCTTTTCTGGCTTTTCCGTGCATTCCGGGAGGATGCGGCTTTTTTTTGAGGATTTTGTCATATTTTGGCTGCTCAAAAATGTTGATACCAAATCTCCTTACCAGCTTGCCTTTAGCTATTTGTTTTCTATTCATCAATTCCTCACATATTAAAAATAAAGCATAGCAGGGATAGGACTCGAACCTATGACCTTCGGGTTATGAGCCCGACGAGCTACCAACTGCTCTACCCTGCGTCTTACAATTTAAAATGTTAACACAACTTTATTATGAGTGTCAATTATTTGTTTATTATTAATTTAATTAGACTAAAAAATATATATCATTTATTTCTTTATATTCTTGTTTTATGATTTTTTTAATATCTTGTGTTTTATTTATAAAATTTTTAAAGTCATTTTCTGAATTTAAATTTATTTTGATATAAAGCACAAGTTTGTTGCCTTGATTATGAAAATTGAGTGTTTTAAAGTTTATATTTGAATTTTTTAACGTGTCTTTTACGCTTCTTTTAAGATCTATATTTTGTTTTGATAGCAAATTGTTTGCGTTATTTATTATTACGTTAAGCCCTTCTTTTATTATGATAAAGCCAATAAATATAGACATAATTTTGTCAAAGCCACTCCACATGTAGGTTGCAAGCAGTAAACTTAGTGTAATCCCACCATGTGAGAATATACAGTTTTTATCAGCAGAAGCTAGTGCTAAGAGAAGTTGATTGTTGTATCTTTTTCCTATTTGAAATTTTGTCAAATATTCTATTATTTTCACTATAAAAAAAATGAAGGGGGTTAATGGTATCCACAAGCTTTTTTTAAGAGATTTATTTGAAAATATTTCTAGTATGTTTTTTTTGTCTTCTTCGTTGTGGTCGTGGTTATGATCGTGATCGTGATCGTGTGAATGGCAATGGTCATGTTCATATATAGTATCATTTTTATTTTTGTTCTGGTGTATGTGTAGATTAAATCCAGACTCTCCCCCAAGAGTGATAAATTTATTTAATCCGGTTGTATTTAGAAATAGTGTAAATCCTGTCATAAGTATAATTATTCCCATGATAAAAGCTATTAAGCTTTCCATTAGTTTGTGTCCATAGGGATAATGAATGGTTTCAGGCTTGCTTGTAATTTTCAAACTAAAATAAGTTATTGTAGATAAAACAAAGTCGGCCATTACGTGGAAAGCATCAGCAATAAGTGCAAATGAATTAAACAGTATTCCAACAGTAAGCTTAGAAGATATTGATGCTACTTCGGTAAATATAGAGATTATTCCTATTCCCATTACAAATTTATCTTCTTCTATTTCAGATGCTAATTCTTTTTTATATTTAGAATCGTTATATTCAAATCCCAAGCTTAAAAGCTCTTCTTGTATTTCAGCAATTTGGCATGAAATTGTTTTAAACTTATTTTTTTTGCCGTAGTGAATTAAATTGCTAATCATTATTCTTTCTATGCCTTCCGATTTAAAATCATCATCAATATAAAAATTAATTATTTCAATTTGATCAACTTTTGTTTTTGCTTTAAGATTTGCAATTAATTTTGAATTAGTTTCAATATAAACAATGTAGATATCCTCTTTTTTTAAAGGATCCAGTTTTAAATAAGCAAATTTATGAATGTTTTTTAAGCTTATTACCTTGACCATAATTGTAACATTCTCCTAGTTGTTGCATAATTTTACTATATTAGCAGTAATGTTAAATTTTATCATTTATTAAATTTAAGCTCAATCTTAGTTTGTTGGGGGCAAAAGTGAGGGATATTTTATGCGGCAAGCAGATTTTTTTGTGAAAAAATGTAAAAAAATTATTTTAAATAATAATGATTTGCACAGTTTAATTGATAATATTAAAAATATTTTTTACGAGATTTTAAAAGAGTTTGACAGAAGGTCATTAGAAGATATATTTGATTATTATTATGAAACCCATGATATTAATAATAGTTTATACAGCTTTATAGAAAAATTTGTTCCAATTATTAATTTTTTATTATTTGAAGATTTGGAATATAATTTTAATTCTGATGAGAAAAAGCTTATTTTAAATGTATTTGATTTATCTGCTCATACTCTTGAAAGCAACAAATTAAATAAGTTTGCAAGTGCTTTGGTTTCTCTAAAGATATTAAATTAAATTAATTTTTTTTCAAGCTCAGAGTATGTTACTCTTCGTAGTTCTTTTTTATCAAAAGGAGATTTAAGTAAATCTTTTAATGTATAAATTTTTATTGGTGTTTTGTTTTCACTAAATGATTTAGATTCTGTTATTATTATTTTTGTATCTTGATTAAAAAATTCTGCCATTACTTGCAGGCATATAGCGCACGGAATACATTCAGGACTTGTATTAAGTAATAAAAAATCTATTTCTTGTACGCCAATTTTTGCAATCATATTTAAAATCGCACTTCTTTCTGCACAACAAGTTGCTCCAAAGCTTGCATTCTCAACATTTGTTCCAATAAAAAAATCGTTTGTTTTGGTCTTAATGCAGGCACCTACTTTGAATTTTGAATATGGAGAATATGAATTATTTCGTGCTTTTTCTGCCATATAAAATGCTTTATCTATATCTTCTTGTTTTAGTTTTTCCAAAATTTCCCACCTGTTATATTTTATTAGCCATTGTGGTTTATTTTATTGAAATATTGTAATATAGTCAATGTAAAATAAGCTAAAAACTTGTTTTGCGGAAGGTTTGCGAACTTTATTATGAGAGATGTTATTAATTTTATTAAAAAATATAATAATTTTGTTATTATTGGGCACAAAGATCCTGATTTTGATTGTATAGGTTCTTCTTTAGCTTTATCCTCTTTTCTCTCAAGAATTGGTAAAAATTCTATTTTGTTAAATGAAGGTCCTTTTATTAGAAAAGAAATAGTTCCTTTTAAGGATAAGTTTTTATCTGAATGGCCCAATATTGAGATTTCAGAGTATTCAGTTATTATTTTAGATTGCTCGATTTTAGATAGGATAGGTGATGAATTTATCTTTTATGTAAAGAATATGCCTACTTTAGTAATCGATCATCATATGTCTGGTGAAAAATTAGAATGTGAGGGCTATATTGATCCTTTTGCACCTTCTACTACTTTTTTAATTGAAAAATTGATAAGAGAGTTTGGACATGATCTTACAAAAGAAGAAGCTTGGTATATTTTAGTAGGATTTTGTACTGATACTGGTTTTTTTAAATTTATTTCAAGAAGTGATCCAGAGCCTTTTGAAATGGTTGCAAGACTGGTTTCAAAAGGAATAAGCCTTAAAGAAGTTTATAGCTATATAGAAACCACCAAAAGCCTAAAATCAATAGAAACTCTTAAGTTAATGCTTAACAGTCTTGAATCTTATTGGAATGGAAAGGTTTTGTTTACATTTTTATCTTCTTCTAGCTCTGGCAAAGATGGTGGAGTTAGTGGGGTTAATGAGCTTTTTTATATGATTTTAAGCAATGTTGAGAATAATGAAATTTTAGGCATTTTAAAGGAAATGGAGGATGGTTCGATTATAGTTGGGCTAAGATCTAAAGATTCTTTTGATGTTGGAAAATTGGCAGAAGATTTTGGAGGCGGTGGGCATAAAAATGCCAGTGGGTTTAGAATCAAACAAGGTTCTCTAGAGATTGTAAAAAATCGAATGCTAGCATACATTAAGGATAATATTTATTTATAATATTTTTTAAAGGGATGGTTCCTTTTGGATCAAAATCTTTAGTGAGTGTTAAAAATCCAGATTTAAATGCCAAGGGTGTTGTTCCATAAATAATTACTATGTTTTTTATCCAATTTAATTTTTTAATATGGTGAGGAGTAAGAGATACAATTACGCTTATTTTGTCTTTGTATTCTTTCAAATTTTCTAAATATTTCAAGCTTCCAGGTGTGGATAAATTAAATATTACTTGTTCAAATTTATTAATTAATTTTTTAATTTCGTCGAGTTTTTGGGGATTAATTCCGTTTAAGGGATAATAGTTGTAATAATAAGCGTATGTATTTTGAAATATTTTTTTACCCTCTACAATCATTTTGTAGTAAGGAGATATTATAAGTGTTTTTTTGGTTTTAGATATTTCTTTTTCTATTCTTACTTTTGTAATACTCCTTAATGTGTTTTGTTCAAAAAATTTTTCACCTTCTTTTGAATATATTTTCTCATTTTTGTTTAAATTAGGATAAAGATCAGATTTATTTTTATTTTCTTTTAAGTACATTAATTTTATTCTTAATATTCTTTTATTAGATTCAATAATATTGTTTTTTATTTCTGAATCTTTTTTCATTAAATTTAATAGCATGTTGTAAGCATTTTGTTGTATATTTTCATTTAAAGATATTAAAAAAATGTCACTTTTGGTTCTAACTATTCTTTCAATCGTATTATAAATGCTCTCATTATTGTAGTTTACTGCGTTCATTAATAGGTCATCAGTAATTATTATGTTATTATATTTTAATTTTTTTCTAAGTATGTCTTTAATTATTTTTATTGAGGATGATGCAGGAATATTTTCTCCATTTGTAAGCTTTGGATATGCTAAATGACCTGTCATTATTACGGGGATGTTTTCTTGGATTAATATTTTATATGGTAAAAGTTCATTTAAGCTTATTTCTAGTAAATTAGAATTTATTATTGGAATATTGATATGAGAGTCAAGAGTGGTATTGCCGTGTCCTGGGAAATGTTTTGCAGTAGAAATTACTCCTCCTTGCTTTTGTCCTTTATAAAAGGCCAGAGAAAGAAGTGATACTATTTTGGGGTTATCCGAATATGTTCTTGGTCCTATTGCAAAATTATTTTCATGGCTGTATATATCTACTATGGGCGCAAAGTTTAGATTTATTCCAAGTTGCCTTAGCTCTTGTGCTATGTAATATCCTGTATTATAAGAATCTTTTGGAGAAAGCGATGCTGCAATTCCAAGATTGCCAATTGTTTCTGATGTATTTAATTTTATGTGCTGCGCCAATCCCCCTTCTTGATCTGTTGCTACAAATAAAGGAATTTTAAATTTATTATTTTGAGATGTTTTTTGAGCTTTATGAATACTTTCTGTTAAATTTTTTAAATCTTTTGCGTTCCATCCAAAAATTTTAATTCCCCCAAGATTTTTTTTACTTATAAAATCAAGAACAAAATTTGTGATTGATTGATTTGGGTAGCTTATCATGAACATTTGCCCCAGTAATTCATGATCTTGCATTTTGCTTACCATTTCATTTATTAATTTTTCTCTTTCCATCGTATCCCAAAAATCAATAGAAAAGCAGTTATTAGCTATAAAAAGGACAATGAGATAAAAATTTCTTTTCATTTAACCATATAAATAATAAATGCTAATTTAGTAATTTATATTTATTAGCAAGCCATTTTGTATTATACTTTATAATAATACTTTTGAATAATAACATTGACAAAGCATTATTGAATTTATACACTTAATAAAAGTTTAAGCTGATGTAGCTCAGTTGGTTAGAGCACTCGGCTCATATCCGAGTTGTCGTGGGTTCAAGTCCCTCCATCAGCATTAGAGGTTGTAAATGGTAGTAGGAATTATTCTTGCAAATGGCTTTGAAGATATTGAGGCCATAATCCCGATTGATATTTTAAGACGGGGTAATGTTAATATTCAAATTATCAGCACAAATGATAGCAATGTTGTGATAAGTTCAAAAGGCGTTTCTTTTTTAGCAGATGATATAATATCAAACTGTAAGGAAAATTGTTTTGATCTAATAATTCTCCCGGGAGGTATGCCTGGAGCTACTAATCTTTTTAATTCAAAAGAATTGGATTTGATTTTAAAAGATATGAATTCCAAAGGTAAGTTTATTGCAGCTATTTGTGCTTCTCCGGTAGTAGTGCTTGCTGCTAAAGGTCTTCTAGGATTCAATAAGTTTACATGTTATCCAGGTTTGGAGAAAAATGTGCTTGATGGTGAGTTTGTAGATGAAAATGTTGTTAGAAGCAATAATTTTATTACTTCTAAAGGAGTTGGAACTTCATTTGAATTTGCTTTTACTCTTCTTGAAATGGTAAAAGGAAAACAAATAATGGAAGATGTTAAAAAAGCAACTTTGCTTTGCAAGAGTTAAATATAAATCTATTTTAAATGATTATAATAAATAAACCAGATTTTAGTTTTTAAAATTGTAAATTATAAATTTTTTGGAATTAAATTATAAATGTCTTCAAGAATGGTTGATTCTTCGTTTGTTGGTATTGCCAGTATTTTTAGTTTGCTATTAATGGTTGATATTTCAGATTCTAAATACTTACTTTGGGCCATTTCATTTTTTTCAAGGTCCAGTTCTATTCCAATTTTTTCAAACCCCTTTAGTGCAAGAGCTCTTATTCCATAATCAGTAACACCAATTCCGCCTGTAAAAACTATTGCATCGACATTAAAATCAAGAGCGGCAATGTAAGATCCAATATATTTTTTTATTCTATATGTCATTATTTCTACTGCAAGTTTTGATTGATATTCTCCTTCTTCAATTTTGTTCCAAATATCCCGCATGTCATTTGATTTTTCAGAAATTCCCAGTATGCCACTTTCTTTATTTAATATTTCTTCAATTTGTTTGGTGGTTTTGTTTAATATAGTGCTCATCAAATTAATAATTGATGGGTCTATATCACCGCTTCTTGTTCCCATTGCAAGGCCTTCAAGCGGAGTAATTCCCATGCTTGTGTCATAAGATTTTCCATTTTTAACAGCATTAATACTTGCTCCGTTACCAAGATGCAATATTATTAAATTTAGACTATCTATTTTTTTATTTAAAATTTCTGAGGATCTTTTTGTTATGTACGAATAAGAAAGGCCATGAAAGCCATATTTTCTAATATTGTGGTTTTTATACCAAGAATATGGAATTGCATAAAGAAAGGCATGTTCTTTTATAGTTTGATGCCAGGATGTATCGAAGCATAAAACTTGCTTTGCGTGTGGTAAAATTTTAAGCACCGCTTCTATTGCGGTGATTGCATTTGGGTTATGAAGTGGAGCAAGTTCAGAAATTTGTTTTAATTTATTTAAAATACTATTATTAAGAATTACTGAATTTTTAAGGCTTGATCCTCCATGTACAACCCTGTGTCCTATTATTTTAATTTCGCTAAGAGTTTTAAGGATTTTTAAATCGCTGTTTGTGAGTATTTTAAACATTTTTTCTATTGCTTTTTGGTGATTTTCAATTCCTTTTTCAAATCTTTCTGTTGTTGATCCGTCAGTATTTACAATTTTTATGATTGATTTTTGTGATTTTATTTTTTCAACAATTCCAGATATTATTTTTTTTGAATTTTCATATTGATAAATAGCAAATTTTAATGAAGAACTTCCTGTGTTTATGATTAATATTTTCATTTTTTTTCCTTTTGTATTTGACAAGTTATGTGCTTGTTTTTAGTAAGTTAATATTTTTATATATGTAATTTATTTTTTCAGATTTTTCAATATTTTTAAAGCTTAAAAATATTGATTTTTGATATGAGGGATTTAATATTAATAAATTAGGATGTTTTTGAAGTATTTCTATTATTTTTTCCATAGGAATGCTTTCTATATTTTTGTATTCTATTTCCAAAGCCCTGTTTTTTTCTTTTAATTTTGTTATGTTTAAATCTTTTGCTAGAATTTTAAGTTCAGCTAACATTAATAGACTGTTTATTTCTTCGGGTATTGGGCCAAAGTCGTTGTGGAGCTCTGATCTTATTTTTTTACTTTCCTCTTCAGTTTGAATTTTAAAGATTTTTTTGTAGATTAGTATTTTATCCTGCTCATTTTTTGCATAATTTTCAGGAATAAATCCACTATAGTTAATTTTAATATCAACCTCTTCTTCATCTGATGAGATTTTTCCCATTTTCTTTTCAATTGCTTTATTTAGCATTGTTAGATAGTAATCTAGTCCAATCGACTCAATCTCCCCATGTTGTTCTCTACCAAGTAAATTGCCAACACCTCTTATTTCCATATCTTTCATTGCTATTTTAAATCCTGCTCCTAGCTCTGAAAATTCTGTTATTGCTCTTAATCTTTCAATAGAGCGTTCATTTAGCTTTTCGCTGTCTTGGTACAAAAAATAAGCATAAGCTTTCTGAGATCCTCTTCCAACTCTTCCTTTTAGTTGATATAGCTGTGCAAGTCCAAACTTGTTTGCATTATTTATTATTATTGTATTTGCATTTGGAATATCTATTCCATTTTCAATTATTGTTGTTGCCAATAAAATTTGATACGCTTTTTTAATAAAATTGTGCATTATATTTTCAATCTCTTCTCCTGTTAGTTTTCCATGAATTATTGCAATTCTTGCATAAGGGGTTAATCTTTCAATTAGTGTTTTTAAATAATACAGTTCTTCAATATTATGATTTACTAAAAAAACTTGACCATCTCGAGACAGTTCACTCTCAATTGCATGTTTTATTAAAAGTTCGCTAAATGATTCTAAATAAGCTTCTATTTTTACTCTGTTTTGAGGCGGAATTTTTAAAACGGAAATATCTCTAAGCTTAATTAGTGACATGTGAAGAGACCTGGGAATTGGTGTTGCAGAAAGAGCAAGGCAATCAACCGAAATTCTTATTTCTTTAAGTTTTTCTTTTTCTTTTACACCAAATCTTTGTTCTTCATCAATTATTATTAACCCTAAATTTTTGCAGGTGAATTTTTTTGAAAGAATTTTGTGCGTTCCTATGATTATATCAATTTTTCCACTTTTAAGTTCTTTTAAGATCCGGCTTTCTGCGTTATTTTTTATAAATCTGCTTAATACTTCGATTTTGATTGGAAAATTTTTAAATCTTTTTTTAAATGTATTGAAATGCTGTTCTGCTAAGATAGTTGTTGGTGAGAGTACAATAACCTGTTTGTTTCCCATTACGGCTTTAAAAGCAGCTCTCATGGCAACTTCAGTTTTTCCAAATCCAACATCTCCACAAAGAAGGCGATCCATTACTTTAAAGCTCATCATATCTTCTTTTATTTCTTTTATTGCTCTTATTTGATCTGGAGTTTCATCGTATGGAAATTCAGATTCAAACAACAATTGTAATTCATTATCTTCTGGGTATTTAATACCCTTAATGCTTTCTCTTTTTGAATAAAGTTCTATTAATTTGTCTGCAATCTCCTCGATTCTTTTTTTTGCGTTTGCTTTGTTTTTTATCCATGTTTTAGAACTTATTTTATCTAATTTGATATTTTTAGGATCACTTCCAATGTATTTTTGGATTAAATTTGTTTGTTCAATTGGAATAAATAGTTTTTCTCCTTCAGCGTATTCAATTTCAATATAATCCTTTTCAAGAGAGCTTGTTTTTATTCTCTTTATTTGCCTAAATATACCAATTCCATGGTTTATGTGAACTACGTGACTATTTTTCTCAATCTCAACAAAAGAGTCAATAGCTTTTGTTTTTGAAGATTCAAAGGCTTTGTTTATTTTTTGCCCCGTATTGAAAATGTTTGATTCAAGAATAATGGCAATTTTTTCTTTTTCTATTATTAAAGAGCTAGATATTTTTAAAACCTCAATTGATACTTTTGGCAATTCTTTGAAAATATATTTAAGTTTTTCTTTTTGTGATTCAGATTCTGCTGCAATAATGATTTTAAATCCATTTTTCAGCCAATTTTCAAATTCTTCTTTTGTAAGTGCTATATTTGAAAAAAAGTTTCTCTCACTTTCGATTTTAAACTCTATAGTTTCTTTGGATTTAAGGCTTTTAATTTTTGAAAATAAAACATCGCTTTTTAGATTGAAGGTTTTATAATTTAAGAGAATTCTTTTTGGATCAATTATATTTTTACCGGCTTCTTCTGCTTCTTTGTAAAGCTTTTCATATTCTTGGTGTATTTTTTCAATTTCTTTTTCGAAATTGTTAATTTCAAAGTTTACAATAGGTGTGTGTTTTTCAATCTCATCACCTAAGTAAGTATTTGCTACTAGTGGATAAAACATTTCTTCTGTTTTTGTTTCTTTTTTAAAATCCAACTCTTCAAGAATCTTTTTATATTCAACAGATTTAATTTTTGTTTTTAAGGTGTTAATAGTTTTATCGTCCCAAATAATTTCTTTTTTTGGAAGAATTTGGAATTCTAAAATTTCATTATCGTGTTTTAATTGGGTTAAGGGATTAAATTTTTTTATTTCTTCTATTTTGTCAAAGTTTAGTGCAATTCTTATTGGATTTTGTTCTCCAAAAGGGTATATATCTATAATTTCTCCTTTTACTGTAAATTCTCCTGGAATTGTTACTCTTAATGTTTTTTCATATCCCAATGTTATAAGAGTTTTTTCAATGTCTGCTGTATTAATATTGGTATTTTTTTCAATTTTATATATATTCTTTAGTAATGTATTTTTATCGGGTATTTTGCTAAGCAATGATTTCAAGACTGTAATATATATTCCAGGATTTTTTTTATAAAAATTGAATAAGAATTTGATTCTTTCGTTAAAGATCGTACTTTTTGAGCCAATGCCCTTGTATACAAGGGGGCTAAAATAGTTAAGCTCAAAGATTTGATTTGTAATTACTTGTAAATCGTTTTTGATTTTATCTAATGTGTGCTCGTCTTTAACTATTAATATTATTTTCCCGGTTTTGCTATATTCTTTGATTTTTTTAATTAAAAAAGCCTTGAAAAATCCTTCATATCCTGTTAATGAAAAAAATATATTTTGTTCTAAAAATTCTTTCATTTTTTTTAAATTAGAATTATTCTTTAATATTGTTGTTAGTTCTTCATCTATATTCATTTTTTACCTTTTTGTTTAATTAATTTAGTATAATAATATACTATAGGTATTATTACTTTCTTTATATATAATGTGTTTAGGTTTTGAGGGGAGCTTATGAATATTAGAAAATTGCTTTTTTGTATCTTTTTTATGAATATTTCTTTTCTTTTGTTTGCGGGAGATTACAAGGGCCTTGATTTTAAAATCAAGTTTTTTAATCAATCTATTTATCGTGTCAATAGTAATGTTTTTATTGAAGTTTCTCTTAGTAATGCGTCTGAGAGTGTTTTAACTTTAGAAATAGGCGATATTAATTCTTTTGGCTTTGATTTTGATGTTACTGATACCACCAATATTAAAGTTAAAAGACCTATTGAATATGTTAAAAAGAGATCTAAAAATGTTGCAATTCCTGTTAGAAATATGAGCTTGAGACCTAATGAAAAATTTTCTGTAGTTATTAACTTAAATCAATTTGTTAAGTTTAGTAAAGATGGAGTTTATTTTGTTAAGGGTATTTTTTTCCCAGACATTTCAGATCCATCTAAGAAAAAAGAATCCAATATTATTACGCTTTTTTTGAATGATGGTTTTGATGAAAATCCAGGTAGCATAGACCTTGTTAATTTGTCTGAAAATAATGATATTCAAGATATCTTGAAAAAGAAAAAATTATCTCCCGATGAAATTGTTAAATATTTGTTAAAGGCATTGCAGCTTGGGAAAAAAGAAAAGTTCTTTTTATATCTTGATATTGAAGGTTTGTTATTAAATGACAAGGGCAAGGCATACCTTTATAAGCAAAAGTTATCACCTATTCCCAATAAAAATGTAGTTGAAGAGTATAAAGAATATTTGTGGAATTCTAATAATTCGGATATTTCAAAAGCACCAAATAAATTTTCTATTATTGAAACTACTTATTCTGATACTTCTGGCAAGGTGATTGCTGATTTATATTTTGACGATGGGCAATTTTATATTTCCAAAAGATATACTTTCTTCTTTAAAAAATATGATTATTATTGGATAATTTATGATTACATTGTTCAAAATACTGGCATTAAGGAAAAGTAAAACTTTTTGTATTTTGCAAATTATAGATCTTATTATATTATTTTATTTTTTAATAATAGGTCCTGTAAATCTTAATGCCGATTTTGAGTATAAGGTTGTCAAGGGAGATACTCTTTTTTCAATTGCAATTAAATATAAAGTCAAAGTAAGCGATCTTAAAAGGATTAATAAACTTAATGTTGACAATATTAAGGCGGGTCAAATATTAATTATTCCAAGTGATTCTAATTTAGGTCAAAACATTACCCACAAAGTCAATCATTCTTTTAGTTTGCTAGAATCTAGTAAAGGGGGAGTTTTTTACACCGCAAAAGAAGGCGACACCATTGAGAGCATCTCAAAGCTTGTTGGACTAAGTCAAGAAGAGATAATTGCTTGGAATGATTTGCGTTCTAAAGATCTTAAGGTTGGAATGAAGCTTGTATTAACCGAGCCTGATTTTTTAAAGCCTTATATGGTTAGGAAAGGTGATTCACTTTCAAAACTTTCTCAGGATTTTGATATTAGTTCTAAGGATATTTTAAAATTTAATTTTCTTAATGATGATAAATTAAAGATTGGCCAGCAACTTTTTTTAAAGAAAGCCACTAAGAATGTTAATTTTCATTATGTTAAAAGAGGGGAAACTCTTGGCAGAATAGCTTATATTTATGGCGTTACTGCTAAGGATCTTGTAGCCCTTAATGGCAATCGGGCTATTAATCTTAAAGCAGGTTCATTGTTAAATGTTTTAAAGATTGTAAATAATGATTTAGAAAAACCTGTTGAGAGAGATTTAAAAATTGAGAAAAAAATAGATAATAAGTTTATCTATCATTCAGTTGCTGTAGGGGAGACTTTGTATAGCATTGCCAGACATTACGGTGTTTTAATCGAGGATCTTAAAAATTGGAATAATTTAAGCAGCAATAATATTATGCACGATCAAAAATTGAAAATTTTTGATAAAAAACTTTCAATTGATTCTTCTATAATTAAAACTAAAAACGATTTATATATTAAAAAAAAGGTTGATTCTGGCTCTAATTCTTCTAATAAAGTGCAAACAATAGTTAATCTTCCCTCAAGTAAAAATAAAAAACTAAATTTAAATACTTTTGGAATTACTGCCAATCAAGATCTTTTTGATATTAGCTCTTTGGTTATTTTAGACTCCAAAATACCAATATTTGAGGTTGTTGGTGATTTCTATTATTGGTATAGACCAAGAAAGATAAGTCAGCCAAGTGAGTTTTATTCAGAAGATTGGCATTCTCCTTTGAATTCTTATAAAAAGGCAACCCAGCTTTTCAAAAGTTTTGAAAAGTTGGTAAATTCTAGGTTTAATAAAGGATCAAGACTTAAGGATAAATTAATAATTCTTGATCCAGGTCACGGTGGTCTTGATCCTGGAGCTATTGTTAAATCTAGAGATGGTCTTGGAAATGAAGTTTTTGTTGTTGAAGATGAATATGTATATGATATTGCCTTAAGGCTTTATGTATACCTTAAAGAAGAGGGGGCCAATGTTGAATTTACTATTTTAGCCCCCGACCATTTAATTAGAAATAGTGTTTTTGCTAACAATACTTTTGTTAATGTTAAAAACGAGGTTTACAATGATTATGATCTAAATAAAAATGATACTGTTGATTCTTGGATAAGCGGCACTCCATCAGGCCTTAAAAAAAGATTAGTCGTTGTTAAAAACATTGTTAATAAATATAAACATATTAAAGATAAGGATATAGCCTTTTTTAGTTTGCATGCGGATAATAGTGTTGGAGCGCCTAAGAGTATGGGGTTTTATTATCAAAAAGATGACGATAAAAAATATGATATTCATTCAAAGTCTGCAGCAGAAAAAATTACAGAAGGAATGAAAAGAAGTTTTTATATTAAGGGTCAAAATCTTCATGTTTTAAGAAATAATATAGTAATGACTAAGCTTTTAGTAGAAGTTAGAAATTTGGCATTTCCAGAGGAAGCTTGGGCTATTAGATCTTCTAAGCTTAGAGATCAAGATTCTAAAATTCTTGCTAATGGGATTTTAAAAATATTGGAAAATAATTGACAAAAATTTTTAAATTTAAGATAATATTTTTAGTGTTCAATTTCCCCTATAGCTCAGTGGTAGAGCGGGTGGCTGTTAACCACTAGGTCGGAGGTTCAAGTCCTTCTGGGGGAGTTAGTTAAAGCCAATTGGTTTTTTAGGTCTGTTTTTTTTATTTTAAAGTAATTCAGCCTTTCTAAGAGTTTTTTACTATTTCCATCCCCCAAACAAAAGTGTTTTTGTATTTTTTGTCTATTTTCTTTTGAGTTTTCTCCTATTATGCCAAGTTCTAACAAATCGCTTAATTTTAATAAATCTTTTTGATTATCTTTAGATAAAGTTCCAACCCCCTTAAGTATTTTTATTATTTCTGTTTTATTTACTGATTCAACCTCAGTGTCTTTAGTATTAAGATATGCATGTTTGATTTTATTATTTTCTCCCAGATATTTGACTATTTTTTGTCTAATAATATTTCCAGATTTATCGCTGTCTGTTAAGATTATTATTCCTTTGTATTTTAAGGCTTTTTTTAACAACTTAATAGTTTCAATTTTTAAAGCAAATCCTTTTGTTTCTATTACTGTGCAGTCAAAAGATTCTTTGATTCTTTTAAGATCATCTTTTCCCTCAACTACAATTATTTCTTTTATTTTTTCCAATTTTAAATTCCTTTTTCAAAGAAAGCCCTTAGCAATTTAATTGCTTCTATGTGGTCAGCTATTGATACTGTTTCGCGCAGGGAATGCATTGCCCACATTGGTGTTCCAATGTCAATAGTTTCTATTCCTGTTCTTGCATTTGAGATTGGACCAATTGTTGTGCCTGAAGGAACATTTGCTTTCATTATTATTTCTTGAATCTTAATATTGTTTTTAATAGCCAAATTTTTTAATTTTGCAAATCCTGTTGAAGTTGTTGCATATCTGAAATTAGCACTATTTTTTACAACTACGCCCTTACCTAGATTTGCTTGATAGTTTGGATCATGTTTAGATGTATAACCCGGATGAATGCCGTGAACGCTGTCAATTGAGATATTAAATGATTTGTTTGTTTTTATTAAATGCTCTTCTCTGGTTAAATCAAGAGCAATATCGATTCTTTCTAAAACTTCTGATAAAAAATTTGAATCAGCGCCTCTTGATGTTAAAGAACCTACTTCTTCGTTATCAAAAAATACAGCTATTTTATTTTTATCATTGCTTGTATGAACATAAGAATTCATGATTGCATGGCATCCCGATTTGTTGTCAAGATTTTTAGAAGCCAAAAATTCTCCTTCAGTTCCTATTATTTTAGAAGGTTGTGATTCTGTGAATATTAAATCACAAGATAGAAAATTTTCACACTCTATTCCAAGTTGTTCTAAGATATTATCTTTTATTGCTTTTTTAGTGCTACTGATTACTGTTAAATTGTCATGAGCATTGTATTTAAATCCTTCGTTAATTTGTCGGTTTAAATGGATTGCAAGGTTTGGAATAATTCCTATGTTTTCAATGTTGATTAATTTTGATTCAATATTCTCATTTTTTTTGAAATATACAATTCCTGCTAAGCTTAAGTCTCTGTCAATCCAAGTAGAAATTATTGGACTACCATAAACTTCAATATGGTTATAAAACACACCACTTACTTTTTCTGTTGCGTCTATTTTTAATTTTAATCCCGGACTGTCTGTATGTGCTGCTGCTATTAGAAACGGTTCATATTTTTTTTTGACATCAATATTAAAGGCAATAAGGCTAGTTCCTTCTTTTTTTATGTAATATGATCCTGTTTTAATTTTCCATTTTTCATTAAGTTTTAATTGTTGTGCATTAAAATAATTTATTAATTTCTCTTCAATATAGTTTACTAAGTGATAAGGGGTAGGGCTATTGTCTAGCAGACTTTGAAAAAATTTTGGTTCTAGTGTTTTAKCAKTCACCATAGGTGTTCTCCTTTAGTTTTATTGCTTTATAGCTATATATTCTATTATAATAGTTTTTAACTGTTAGTTAGGAGTTTGTTATGAGAAAGTGTTTTGTTAGCTTGAGTTTATTGTTGATTTTTTTTGCTTGTAGCTCTAATGTTGAAATTGAGTTAAATGATGATATTAGTGGTATTGTTTCAATATTTGTTAATGTTAATAGAGAATTTGAAAAAATTAGAAAAGAACTCTTAACAACTTTGGTGGGAGAAGAAATTGCAAATATGCCTCTTTTTCCTGTAGATGAAATAAAAAAATACTTTAAAAATGGAGAGGAAAAGCTTGGGCTTAAGCTTTTGAGTATTAAAACCCAAGGAGATTCTATTAATTTAGTTGTTAAGTTTGATAATTTAATTAAAATTTTAGGCGATTATATGAAAAAACCCGATATATCTGTGTTTAAGATAGAAAAAAAAGATGGTAAAAATATTATTGAACTTAATATTAATTTGGAAAACGCTACTAAGAATATTAATGAAAATAAAGAATATATTAGTGATGCACTTGCTGCTCTTTTGCCATCGGATGAGATCCCAATGTCTGCCAAAGAATATAAAGATGTTTTGGTTTATTTTTTATCGGATTTTACTTCCAAAGCAAGTGAACTTATTGACAATTCCAAACTTAATCTTGTAGTTAAGACTTCTAGAAATGTTCAAGAACAATTTGGATTCAAACAAATTAACTCAAACACACTGCGGTTTGAGATGGATATGGTTAAAGGATTAAGTCTTGAAACACCAATAAAACTTAGATTAGTTTATTGACTGGGTTCAAGAATATAAACTTAATCGTTTATATTCTTGTATTCTTTTTTAAGGATTCCTATTAAAACAGCTGTTATAATAGATCCTACCAGGATAGATGTTATCCACATTAATGGGTTTACTACTATTGGTAGAATAAATATTCCGCCGTGTGGTGCTATAACCTCTACCTTGAAAAGTGCAGAAATAAATCCTCCTACAGATGAGCCTAGTATACATGCGGGTATTACCCTTAAAGGATCTGCTGCTGCAAATGGAATTACTCCTTCTGTAATAAAGCATGCTCCCAAAAAATAACAAACTTTTCCAGATTCTCTTTCTTCTTTTGAGAATCTATTTTTAAATAAACTTGTAGCAAGAGCAATTCCTATGGGAGGTATCATTCCTCCTGCCATTATGCTTGCGTGAGGAATATAATTTTTGGCAGTTATCATTGCAATTCCAAATGCATATGCAGCTTTATTTACAGGCCCTCCCATATCTATTGCCATCATTCCTCCAAGCAAAGCTCCAAGTATTGCCATATTAGTACCGCTAAGTTGATTTAGCATATTTGTTATTGATTCATTAATAACAGATATTGGACTAAGCATTCCATATATCAAAATTCCTGAAATTATAACTGATAAAAAAGGATAAGTTAATACCGGATTTATTCCTCTTAAATTGCTAGGAATTATTTTGTCAGATATTTTTTTTACAGTTAGTGTAACGTAGCCTGAAATAAATCCTGCTAAGATGCCTCCCAAAAATCCTGCATTTCCATTGTTCATCATTAATCCTGTAATCATTCCAGGTGCAAGTCCTGGTCTTTCTGCTATGCTAAATGAAATATAGCCAGCAAGTATTGGGATCATTAAAGCAAATGCGCTTCCACCGCCGATTTGCATTAGAATATCTGCTATTTTATTGTAGCTTGGATCGTTTATGTCAAATGCTTTGATTCCAAACATGAATGATATTGCTATTATTATTCCTCCTGAGACTACAAATGGAAGCATAAATGAGACCCCATTCATTAGATGTTTATAAATCCCCGTTTTTTTGTTTTGTTTTTGGAGGGTTTCGGTGGTTTTGTTTGTGTTGCTTTTTTTGTAAATTGGTGCTTCGTTTTTAAGAATTGTTTGGATAAGCTCTTTTGCTTTGTGTATGCCGTCTTTTACTCCCACTTCGATTAAAGGTTTTCCGCTAAATCTTTCTTTATCGATAGTTTTGCCAGATGCAATAATGACTCCTTTTGCTTTTTTTATTTCTTCTTCTGTTATTGGATTTTCGGTTCCACTAGATCCATTTGTTTCTACTTTTATATTTATGTTTAATTCTAAAGCTGCTTTTTTAAGGCTTTCTGCTGCCATATAGGTGTGAGCTATTCCCACAGGACATGCTGTTACGGCAAGAATGAAATCTTTTTTTGTATTTAAATTGTTAGATTCATTTATATTGTCATTATTCAATATTATTTCTAAAAATCTATCTTCATTATTTGTGCTCATAAGTTCATGTCTTAATAGGTTGTTGCTAAAAGTATTACTTAGGTATGATATAGCTTTTATGTGTGCATTGCTTGGAGTTTCTTCGGGTAGGGCCATCATGAAAAACAGTTTTGAAAGCTTTTGATCAGAAGAGTTGAAGTCAAAACCATTGCCAACAACTCTTAAAATAGCAATTCCGTGTTTTTTAATGAAATTGCCTTTTGCATGAGGCATAGCTATATGCTCTTCAATGCCTGTTCCGTTAGTTTCTTCTCTTTTTTTAATTTCTTTTATAAATGCTTCCATGTCATTTAAGTATCCATTTTCATTGAACATGCTAGCCATTTTTCTAATTACATCTTCTTTACTAGTTGCATTGTAATTTAAAACAATCAAGTTTTTTGAAAATAAATTTTGCATAATAATCACCTTTATATATTATATAGTGTATATACATTTATTAAATTTTACTATTTATTTAATTGATTTTATAAATCAAAGGAGATTATCTTGATATATACTCTAACACTCAATCCTTCTGTGGATTATAAAATAGTTTTAAAAGAATTTCAGGAAGAAAGTCTTAATTATGCTTTAAATAACAATTTTTTTGCTGGCGGTAAGGGAATAAATGTAAGCACCGTTCTTAAAAATTTAGGAAAACCTAGTACGGCTTTGGGATTTTTGGGAGGTTTTACGGGTGATTATATAAGATTTTCTCTTGATTCTAGGGGCATAAAAAACGATTTTATTAAAATAAAATATGATACAAGATTAAATATTAAAATGATAGCAAATGGCAGAGAAACAGAAATTAATGCCAATTCTCCAGATATTTCTGAGAATGAATTTGAACTTTTGAAAAATAAACTTAAAAATTTAGCAAATAATAGTACATTAGTGATGTCAGGAAGTGTTCCCGCAGCTCTTGGTGAGGATGCATACAATGAAATAGCTAATAGCATTTCTAATGATGTTAAGCTTATCATTGATACCAGTGGCAAACCTTTGCGAAAAATTCTTAGATTAAATCCCTTTTTAATAAAGCCTAATATTTATGAACTTGAAGATCTTTTTAATGCTAAATTTGATTCTACAAAAGAATTGATTAAAATCGGAAAAAATCTTGTAGAAAGTGGGGTTCAAAACATTATAATTTCCATGGGAAGTGACGGAGCTATTTTTATTGGCGGCAAAAATGTTGCTTTTAGGGCCTTTGTTCCTAAGATTAATTTTGTTAGCACCATTGGAGCAGGAGACTCTGTGATTGCCGGGTTTGTATATGCTTTTGATAATGGAAGTACTTTAGAGGATTCATTTAAATTTGGTGTTGCAGCTGGTACAGCTACGGCATTAAAAGGCAATCTTTGTGAATTTCAAGATGTTAAAAAGATGCTTTGTCAGATTAGGGTTGAGGATATTTACACTTCTTAATATTTTAAATAGAGCTGAAGGATTGATTTTGAAACTTTACTGTAGCTTTTAAAAGCTACAGTATTTAGTTTGCTTAAATTTTTAATTTTGATTTATATAATTTCTTTTTTGCTAGAGCTAATCCTGTAATTACTAGCAATGCAAGTATAGCCATGCTTGTAAAAAAGCCTGTTGTATTTGATTGAGAGACTTTTGCAGCGATTTCTGTACTTTGTTCATCGCAAATACAGTTAACATATCCGCATATTGGGCAGATCTCTTCTACTCCAAATTGGCTTAAGTTCCCATTTGGAATTACATTTTCTTTTGCTATTGTGTTGGTTTGTGCGAAAACAGATGTTGAAATTAATAGTAAAGCAGTTAAAAATAGATATTTTTGTAGATTCATTTTACATTCTCCTTATAGATTTTTTTTTTAATTATTTAAATTATAACCTTTAAATTAAAGATTTGTAATTTTTTTATTAAAAATTTGCTAGAGCATCAATAGATTCTCTAAGAAAAGCTGCTGACACAATAAAATGTAAAATTCATCATCGGGAGCGACGGGTCTCGAACCCGCGACCTCCTGCGTGACAGGCAGGCGTTCTAACCACCTGAACTACGCCCCCAAAGCCATTCTTTTAAAAAGATTATAGTAGTTTTTAATTTATTTGTCAATTTCTTTAAATGAGTTTACGTGTTCTAGTATTTTTGAATCTCTTTTGCTAGATTTTTTGCTTAACTTAATAATAGTCTCTTTGTTAGAAATTATTTCTAAGCTATCCTTGGCTCTTGTTATTGCAGTATACATAAGTTCTTTTGTCAAAAAAGGGTTATTTTCTAATATTACTTTTATATGTTTGTATTCAGATCCTTGGCTTTTATGTATTGTTGTGGCAAAGCTGAATTCATAATTTGTTAGTAAATCTAAATTTATTTTTTTATATTTTTCATCTTTTCTTTGGAATAAAGCATAAAATTTAGAATTTTCATTAAAAATAACACCCCGTTCTCCATTAAATAATTTATTTTTATAGTCAGTTTTAGTTATCATTATTATTTGGCCAATAAAGCTTCCATAGGTCTTTTTCAGGTAAGTTTTTATTATTTCATTTAGTGTTTTAGTTCCAAATTTGCCAAAATTTTTTGAACTTAAAATTATATTTTCAAGTAAAGTTTCAAGTATTGTTTCAATTTTTGATTCTTTTAGTAATTTAAGATTAAAAGTGGGTATTTTTCTGTATAAATTGTTTGTATATTCTATTAGATCTTTTTTTAAGTTTATTTTTTCTATTTCTTTCAGTTGAATATTTTTATTATTATTAATGTATTTGCAAATCAAAGTACTATCTTCTTTGTATATTGCCTTTGAGAGTAAATTTATTTCTTTGTTGCTTCTGAAATTTTCTTTAAGATCTTCTACATTATCGCTATTTATTTTTTGTATTCCCAAAAGACTTGAATATACATTTCCTTCGTTTACTGACGGGAGTTGATTTTTATCTCCTACCATTATTAACTTAGTGGTTATTGGAGTTGCTTTCAGTAGTTTTAAAAAAGTATGTGCATCTACCATTGAAGCTTCGTCAATTATTATTACGTCAAAATTTAATTGATTTTCTTCATCATATAGATTTTTTTTGTTTATGAATTTGATTCCCAATAGTTTTTGGATTGTATTACATTCTATTTCTAAATTTTTGAATGAATAGTCGATACTTGTTTGCAGCCTTAGGCTAGCTTTTCCTGTAGGTGCTGTAATGGCTACTAATCCTTTTTTTTTATTGTTTAATGTTTTATTAATTGCTTTTAAGATATAGTTAACAGTTGTTGTTTTGCCTGTTCCCGGGCCTCCGCTTAATAGAAAGAAGTTGCTTTTTAATGCCTTTCTCACTGATGTAATTTGCTCTTTATTTAAATTATTGGTATTTAAATTTGATATTATATTTTGTATTTTATTGTCATTTAATTCGCTTTTATGGTTTTCTAATCTTTTTATAATTTGTTTTATTAATTCTTCTTCTTCTCTGTAGTTTTTTTGAGTATAAATGTAAATATTGTTTTCCAGGATTAGGGGAGTTGTAATTTTAAGCTTGTTAAATTCCATTAGTATGTTGTTTTTCTTTAAAAGTAAAACTATATTCTTAATAGTTTCTAGATTTCCAAATGTTTCTAGCCCTTTTAGTATTTTTATTAATTTGTTGTAACTTTTATTGGTTTTTTCTAGGTTGTCTTTTGTGAATATTATTGTATTTTGAATATCTTTTGCTAATAGATTTATGTCAGCTCTTAAATGGCCTTTATCAAAGTAGTTAAATAAAAATATTAAAAATATTACAATATTTTCATTGTTTGTGGATCTTGCAAGTGTTTGTGCTTTATAACAATTTTTTTTATTGATATTTAAAAGTTCAATTATTTCATAAAGTTTAAGCTCGGGGGTTAAGAATTTTTTGTTTTTATCTTTTAAAAATTCTCTTAATACTAAAAAATCTCTCATAAGTGTCTTTTAATGCCTAACTCTAAGATGATTTTATCTAAATCCACGTCGTTAAATTTTGGAAGATTAAAATAAATACCATTTTCAAATTTTGATTTTAAGCATTCAATATTGTCTTCAAATGCTCTTGTAAAAAGATATATTATTCCACCAAATTTTTGATTATATTCTTTTTTGTTTTTAAATAATATTTTTTTTATTCCAAGGGCATATATTTTATATTGCAAATCATAATATTCTTTTTTTATCGTATTTTCTAAATTTGTTATATTATAATCTTCCTTATTTTTTCCAAGATAGTTTGTTTTGTAATCTAGGATATATATTTTATTATTAGCTTTAAATATAAGATCTACTATTCCCTTTAAATATCCATCACTTAGTTTTATGTGAAGATCTTCAAAGTGTTTGTCAAAAAGATATTTTTGTTTTTGAAATTCAGGATTTATTTTTATTAAAAATTCCATTTCTTTTTGTAATTCTTCAATATCACACAGACGAGTATTAATTGCTCTTATATTATAAGTTAGTATATTATAAATCATTTTAGCTAATGAATTTTGTATTTCTATTGTATTGAGATTTGAGTTAATTTTTTGTATTTGTTTTTCAATAATTTCAATGTTATTTTTTTTAAAATTATCAAATGTATCTTTTGCTGTGCTAAAGATTATTTCCTCCATTGCTGCATGTAAAATGTTTCCGATGTCTTTTCCTTTGGGCAGAGTCTCTTCTAATCCAGGCTCATAATCAAGTTCTGTTTCTTTTTCGTAGTTAATATTTTTAAAATCATAGTTTTCGTAAAATTCTTTATGATGAGCTTGCGCTGTTAAACTTGAAAAACTAGATGTATATTCTTTTTTAAACATGTTTTTAATTATTGGTTTTGGCGGAATTAATTTTGTATTTACATTTGTATTGTATTTTTTTTTATTGAATCTCTTTTGGCCAATAAATTCATGTATGTTAAAGTCATGTTTAATATCATCGATAGTAAAAATTTTTGCTATTTCTAGTAATTTGCTAGTTATGCTATTTATTTTTATAATAAAAAGAGCAAATTTAGCTCTTGTTGCTCCCACATAAAATATATTTTTTTCTTCGCTTAGTATTTTTAGTCTTGCGTATTTTTTATTTTCTTCCAATTTAAAAAAATCATATTCAATTTTTCCGTCTTGATAAAATTTGTAAAATTGATTTTTTTTTGAAAAAAAATTGCTATTTTCTATTGGAGTTGTATTTAGTAAGAATACAATATTCATGCCAAGCCCTTTTGATTTGTGTATTGTCATGAGTTCTATAGATTCATTATCATTATTTATATTATTTATTTTTTCTTCTATTTCTTCAGGTTCTTCGTTTATTATTAGGCTTTCTAAAGTAGAGATTAGAGATTGTATGTTTTGTTCTTTATGATATATTTTAGAGATGATCTCAAGTGTTGTTTCATAGGTTTTTAAATTTTCAAGCTTACCTTCTTTAATAAGAAGACCTTTGTAATTTATTTTATTTTTTGCCCATTCAATAATTTTTTGATCTTTGGTGATATTTGCAATTTTGATCCACAGGTTTTTTTCGAATGTAATTTTGTTAATTGCATTTATTAATGTTATTTCATTTTTTTCAAGCAAAACTATTATATTTTCAATAAATTCTTCTATAAGGCAAATTTTGTCTTGTTTGATTAAAATTCTTTGTAAATTCCACGGCACATTTAATATTTTGCTGCTTAGAATATAATTTAGAGTTTTAAAACTTTGCTTTCGGTCTAAGCACTTAATAATATAAAAAATTTCGCTAAATTCTTTGGTTTTTAAAAATTTTTCTTGAGTTTTGTTTGTTTGGATTTGCTCTTTTTTTAATGCTTTATCTATTAAATTGATTTCATTTTTTCCTCTGCAAAGTACTTTAATGTCTTGCATTTTAATATTTCTAATTTTATTGTTCTCAGCAATTTTTCCATATGCAAGCAAATATTTTATTGTTAATGCTGTTTTTTGGTAAATGTCTTCTTCGCTTTCTGTATTTGTGGTTATTATATTGATTCCTTCTATTTCTTGTCCGTTGATGACAATTTTATTATTGTCGTTTTTTTGATTTGGAAGTGAATTGGTAAAATCAATTTTTTCAATTTCATCGGCTATTGCATTATTGTATATATTATTAAAAATTTTATTTAAAGGCCCTATGAGTTTTTTACTTGATCTGTGATTTATTTTTAGTACAATTCTAGCGTCTGTATTGATTTTATTTTTTATTTCTTTGTTATAAAATGAAATGTCTGCTTTTCTAAAGGAATATATTATCTGTTTTGGATCGGCTATGAATATCAATTTTATTCCTGCTGTTTTTAATATTTTAAATATCTCAATTTGTATTAGGCTTAAATCTTGCGCTTCATCAATTAAAATGATTTTGTACCGATTTTTGATTGCATTTAGAAGCTTTTTGTCTTCTGATTTTAAGTAATTTTTTAAATTTGAAATTATGTAATTTTGATCTATTGTGTTTGTTGATTTAATAGTTTTCTTTAGTTCTTTTTCTATATATTTTAGTATTTTGTATTCAACTTTTAAAATGACATATTGCTTTAAATTGTTTCTATTTTTATTTCTATTGTCTTCTGATTTATATTTTTCATGTTTAATATTAATTCCCAAACAGATTAAATCATTTTTAATCTTAAGTTCTTTAGGCGATAATTTAGAATTTTTTTTAGTTTCTTTTTCTATTAGAGTTGAAAAAAATTTATTTTTTAATAATGTTTCTGCTATTTTGAATATGTCGTTTTCTTTAGAGTATTCTATTTCAAGTTTGCCAGTTTGAATATGTTTATTATAAAAACTTAATATTTCATCTTTTGTCATTTTATCTAAGTCTTCTATTATTTTGTTGTAATCTTTGATCAGCTCTTCCTTTTTAAGAAGAATGTTTTCAAAAGCCGTTTGGGTTTTAAGCCAATCTCCAAGCTCTTGAGTCGTATCTCTTTCGTAAGCTTTTTTTATTTTTAAAACAATCTCTTCTGTTTTTTTAGCATCAGATTTAAACACTTTAAGTTCGTAGTCTTTAATATCAAGAGCTTGAATCAAGCTATCTGATTTTCTTAAAAAGTCATAAACTATTTCATCTATTTCTTTTGAAAATTTTTCTTTAGGTTTATATTTGGAGTAATTTTCTGTTTCAATTTGAAAATTATTTAAGGCATGTAATGCAAATTTATTGATTGTTGATATAAAGAGTTTTTTTGATTGCTCATAAGCTTCTTTTAAGATTTCATTTGTTTTTGAGTTAGAATAAGCATTTTCTATTACTTTTAGTATTCTTGTGTGCATTTCTTCTGTGGCTTTTTTTGTAAAAGTTAATACCAAGATTTCATTTATGGAGTATAGCTTGGTTTTTATTAAATTTATAACCACATTTTCCAGTATGTGAGTTTTTCCGGTGCCCGCCGATGCTTCTATTAATATTGTTGTGTTATTTTGAATTTTTTCTAGGATTTTGTTCATGAATTTTAATTTTTTGTCCTTACGAATTTAATGTAAAATTTTTCTATCAATATTAATAAATTTTTGTCTAACTTGAAATCATGAGTGTCTTTAAATCTGTTATAGTAATCGCAGAGTGTTATTTCGCTAGTTTTTAAAAATCTCTCGTGTGCTTTGCTTGTGAAATAAGCTTTGGAAGGATTTTTTATCTGCATTTTTATTAAATTCTTAAAACAATTTGAAAAATTATTTTGATTTATTTTTGTTAAAATTTTAATTATCAAGCTTTGGTAAATTGGAGTTGGATAGCTTGATATGTATGCAAATTGCATAAGCATATTTTCAATGTCATCAATTATTATTTCTTTGTGATGATAGCAAATAGTTGTTTTTTGCAGTTAAGCTTTCAAGATCAATTTTTACTTCTGTTAATGAATTGAAGTTTTGTATTTCTTTTTTTATTAGCAGTCCTGTTATATATAAATCTATTTCATTTTTTATTTTATCTGGGATACTGCAATAGTCTTTTTTTACAAAATTTAAATAAAAATAATTGTTTTCGACCTTATATACATTCTCGATATCTTTTTTTAATTCAAATTCTATATTTTTATTTTGAAAATTTAGTTTTATTTTTTTGCAAAATTTAATTTTGCTTTTTGTCATTGCTGAAAGCTTTTTTAAGCTTTCAGCAGCATTATATTTTAATTTATTTATTTTTTTTAAGATTTCATTTACAGTCGTTTTTTGATCTATGTTGAAAGGAATGCTTCCTTGTTGTATTTCATATCTAATGTGGTTTTTAATAATTTCTATTGCTTTTCTTACATCATCTTTTTTCCCCATTATGTATTCATGCAGTAGTGTTGAATTTTTTATAAGTCTGTAAATAATTTCAATAACACTGAAAATTTGTTCTTCTTGTTTTTCTTTGATTTCATTTTCCAATCTTATGTCTTGTATTTTAACGTTTAAAGTTTTTTCGTAAAAGTGCTTGTAAGGATTGGAAAGGGCGTTTTTTAATTCGTATAAATTTAGCTTAATTGGGCTTTCTAGTTTAATTTTATTTTGCTTGAATCCAATTGGTTTAGAATTTTGTAGTATTTTTGCGATATTATAGGCTTCTGGATCATAGTTTATTAAATAATTTTCTTTTGCATCTTTAAAATATACTGGGTCGTGGTTTTCATTTGGATGCTTTTCTATTTGAAAATTTTTTTCATACTTTTGTATGTGTTCAAGTATTTTGTTTATTGTTTTTGATGTATTAATTTCTGGGCTTAAGTTGTCTTGAAAGGAGCAGTAAAGATAAAATTTTTCTGATGTTGCAAAAATCAAATTAAAAAGAGCCGTTATTTCCTCTTTTTCAGTATTCTCATGTTCATAGTATTCATTTAATAAATTCATATTATCATAATTTATCTTAGAGTTGAATTTTTGAAATCCCAAAAAATGAATTTCTTTTTTTTGAAGATATTCTATTTCTTTGTAATTGGCAATCAATATCCCATTTTTTTTATACATTACTCCGTATTTTTCTTTTTCAAGACTTTCTTCAAGCATAATCTTAAAAAGATAAAATTCAATTTTTATTTCATTAATTTCTTTTAAATAGTTTTTGTAAAGATTGTCATTTAAATCTTTGGGGAAATTTTTAAAGGATTTTATCTTATTTTGTAAATATTCATCGGTTGTATTAAAATCTTCAAGATCAATATATTTTTGAATAAAAATTTCTATGATTTCTGCCCATTCATATACTTTGTATGCTTTATTTTTAAAATAGTTTATATCTTCATACAAACTTTTTACTATTGTTATAAGTTTCATTATTGACTCTTGATCTTGAAATCTTGTGCTTTCTTTTTGGGTTTCCTCTTCGTATTTTTCGTCAAATATTTCAGACATTAAAAATCGATTAAATCCATCTTCCCATGAGTTTAAAAAGTTTTGATCATAGTTTAGATTTTCTTTGTGAGTTTTGTTTGCACCAAAACTAATGTTCATCGTATCGCTAAATTCTATTAAATAGTTTAATTCAGATGTTGATATATTAAATTTTTTCATTACTTTGTTGTTACTTAGTAGGTCAAATACTTCTTTTCTGCTAAAATTACTAATTGTTCCGTTTTTTGATACGAAAAGATCCATTAGCCTTTTTAAAGCTATTATACTTTCTCCTCTTGACAAATTGTTATAACATAGAACGCTATATTCGATTTCATATTTATTTAGACATTCTTCTATATATGGCAAATATTCATTAAATTTTTCTTGCAAACAAGTTATTGCTATGTCGCTTAATTTTAGGTTATTTTTTTGCATTGAGTGTACTATTTGATTTGTCAAAATTTCTACTTCACGTTTTTGATTTTTAGCTTCTATTATTTTAAAGCTATCGTCTAATGTTGAAATTGGAGTTTTTGCTATGATATTATTTTTAATGCTTGTTAAAAAATTTTCACCTTTAAATAATTCAATATCTACTTTTTCTAAAGCTTGATATTTTATTGGGTTGATTTTTGTTTTTGTTAACAACAATTCTTTAACAAGAGTAGATTCATAGTTTAGTAAATCTTCAAAAATTAACACATGCACTTCAAAATCAAAAATTTTTTCTAAAGAGTTGAGAATTTTTTTCTCAATCTCTCTGTTGTTGCCAATAAATATTATTTTTTTAATTTCAATTTCTATTTTTTTTGTTGGTTTTTCCTGAATTATTTTTTTATGTAAGTTTAAAATATTTTTTTGTTTTTCAAAGAGCTTTTTAAATAGTTCTTTTTGCATATTTTCGTAGGGTTTTAAATTTTCTTCTTGGAATAAAAATCCATTATCTTCCCAAGTTTCAATTAATTTTGAAAATTTTGAGTAATAATGGTGGAATAAATCTATTATTTTTGATGCAAAAAAGTACCTATTCTTTGTGGATTTGAAATCTTTTATGTATTTTAGTTTTTCAGTTTTCAATATGTTGTATAAAATAAATTTTTCTGTTTCCAAGTAAAATGAAAAAGTATTCTCTTCTATGTATTTTTTTATATTGGGATTTTTAAAAGAAATTTCATATATGCTTTTTGCGGCATTTTTTTTAATATTTAGATTATAAGAAATCCCATTTAGTTTTGCTATGGTTTTTTTAATTTCTTCTCTTAAGAGATCATTTTTTACTATGATGAGTGTTTCTTTTTTAAAAATATTGTCTTTTTGAGTTAGTTCTTTAATTTTATTATAAATTTTATTTACTTTGTTAGTTTTATATATATACATATATTAATTGTTTTTGATATCTTTTGTGAGTTTGTTTTTTAACTTTCTTAAGTTTTTACTGATACTTACTTTATATATGTGGGGATTAATTATTCTTTTGTACGTATGTTCAAGTTTGCTTAAGTCGAGTTTGGTTTTATTTCTAATATTGGTTAAGCTAGACTCGTAGCCTTTGCGAAGTTTTCCATTTTCTAAGACAGTGTGCGTTAGAAATTCAAAATCGTCATATTGTTTGATGATTTTGAAAATGTTATCTTGTATTGGATGAAAAACGGTAAATTCTTTTCTTGAATTCAGATGATCTTTGATTTTATCTTTTTCTTCTTTTAAAAATATAAAATCAAGGATCATTTGGTCATTTAAATAGATTCTTGCAACTTCTTTTTGGTCAGGTAATGTGGATTTTTCTGCGTTATTTGATATTTTTATTTTTGGTATAAATTTTCCATTTTTTTCTATAGAGATCATTTTATATACTCCTGAAAGGCTTGGATCTCCTTTTGCTGTAACTAAATTTGTTCCAACGCCCCAAATATCAATTGGAGCATTTATTGAATTTAAGTACATGATAATATTTTCGTCAAGCTCATTAGATGCAATAATTTTTACATGATTTAATCCATTTCGGTTTAATTCTTTTCTTGCTGCTTTACTTAAATATTCAAGATCTCCACTGTCAATTCTTATTGAAAAATTATTTTTTTCTTCATGTTTTAATTCTTTGAATATTTTAATGGCATTTTTTAATCCACTGTTAAGCGTGTCGTAAGTATCGATTAGCAAACTTACTTTGTTTGGATATGTTTTTGCATATTCTCTGAATGCTTGCTCTTCGGTTTCAAAGCTCATTATCCAACTATGAGCCATTGTTCCTGTAACTGGTATATTGTATTTATATCCAGCAAGCATATTGCTTGTGAAATCTGCTCCCCCTATGTAGGCGGCTTTGCTGGCAGAAAGTGCTCCATTTATTCCTTGAGCTCTTCTTAGCCCAAGTTCTGCTAAAATTTTTGCACCAGATTCTTTTATTCTAGCGGTTTTTGTTGCTATCAAACTTTCGAAGTTTATTATATTTAACACTAACCCTTCTATTAATAATAATTCTATTAAGTGTCCTTCAATCACAACTACTGGTGCTTGGGGGAAAACTATTCGACCCTCTTCTATTGAGCTTATTTTTACGTTTAGTTTGAATTCTCTTAGAAAGTTTAAAAATTGTTTATCTAATATATTAAAGCTTTTTAAATATTTAAGTTCATTTTCTCCAAAACGAATATTTTTTAATTCATTAATCAATGTATGCATTCCAGCTAAAACAATATAGCCATTTTTAAAGGGTGTTTTTCTAAAAAACACTTCAAATTTTGCTTTAGGATTAATTCCTTTTGTAAAATAAGCGTTCATCATTGAAATTTCATAAAAATCTGTAAATAGTGATAGATTTTTCATTCTCCTTATTATATACTAGTTTTGTTTATAAAAAAATGATATTTAATTTGAGCTTAATTTTTGTCTGCTAATCTTTATGAATATGTTTTTTGTGATATATAATAAATTGACCAGATTGGACTAAATTCTATGAAAGAAAGAAGTGTTTCTAATTTTGATATTGTAATTTTTGGGGTTACCGGGAATTTGTCTAGAAAAAAGCTTATTCCTTCACTTTTTAATTTATTTAAAAATAAATGTATTAGCAATTTTAGGGTTATTGGTTTTTCTCGTAAGATTTTTACAGATAAAGAATTTAGATTGTATATTAAAGATTCTTTATGGCAGGAAGAGACCGATTCGTTGATTGAGATTTTTTTAAATTTTTTTGTTTATGTATTTGGCGATTTTAATGAAAAGGAGTCTTATAAAAATTTATTTAAATTTTTAGATAGAAGTCGAGAAACGATATATTATCTTTCGACGTCTCCTGCATTTTATGGACCTATAATTAATCATTTGAAAAAGTATTTTTTAAGCGAAAAATTGACTTTGTCAAAAATAGTTCTTGAGAAGCCTTTTGGCTCTAGTCTTGAGACAGCAAAAAAATTAAATAGTTTGCTTTATTCTGCTTTTAAAGAAGATCAAATTTATAGAATAGATCACTATTTGGGTAAAGAAACGGTTCAAAATATTTTTACATTTAGATTCGGCAATTCTATTTTTGAAAATATTTGGAATAATCGTTATGTAGATTTTGTTCAGATTACGGTAGCAGAAGAATTAGGTCTTGATGGAAGAGTAGAGTATTACGATTCTGTTGGCGCTTTGAAGGATATGGTTCAAAATCATATTTTACAATTGTTAAGCCTTGTTGCAATGGAGTCTCCTATTAAATTTGATTCTGAGTTTATTCATGATGAAAAAGTAAAAGTTTTAAAAAGTTTGAGGAAAATTAGCAAAGAAGATATTAAGAATTACATTGTTAAGGGTCAATATATAGGCTCACAAGTTCAAGGGGTTTTTAAAAAAGGCTATAAAGATGAAACAGAATTTTTGGGAAATTCAAATACCGAAACTTATTTAGCTATGAAAGTGTTTATTAATAATTGGCGTTGGTCTGGGGTTCCTTTTTATCTTAGAACTGGGAAAGGTCTTGCTAGGAAATTTTCAGAAATATATATTCAATTTAAAAAACCGAGCTTTACTCTTTTTAACAATAGTTCTGTTGATTTTTCTAATGCTTTGATATTTAGAATTCAGCCAAGGGATGGAATTGAAATCAAATTCAATACCAAGAAGCCCGGATATAATTATGAAATTCAAACTGCTAATATGGAGTTTTCATATCACGGAGCATTTAAAAGATTGTTTGATGAGGCTTATGAGCGTTTATTGTTAGACGCTTTTTTAGGAGATGGTACTTTATATGCGACAAGTGATGAGATTGAAAGTTCTTGGGAATTTGTTTCAGATATTGCAAATAAATGGGCAGATATTGAAATTTGTAATTATTTTTATGGCTCTGAAGGACCAAAAGAGATAGACTCTATTTTAGAAAAAGATCATTTTTGGCGTAAAATTTAATTTTCTAGTTTTTTAAAAGATATTTTTTAAATAGATAAATGAGATAGAATTTTTATATAATTTATTCCTATCCCTTTTTAATACTTGAGCCCCCAACCCCAACTCTGTGTTCTATTATTTTAATCTAGCTAAGAGTTTTAAGGATTTTTATTCTTGATTTGATTGCAAATTTATGCATCGATTAATAATTTGCGTTATGATTAAAAGATATAAGTAATTTTTTTATAAAAACAATGCTTATATTTAAAGGATGTATATGGAAAATATTGAAGTAAGAGGGCAGCCAAATTTTTTTGGGCTTATTCCTTTTTTTGTTTTTATTATTATCTATTTAGGCACGGGGATTTATTTGGGAGTTATTGGTGTAGAAATGGCCTTTTATCAACTGCCGGCTAGTGTTGCAATGTTTTTTGCTTCCATTGTTTGTTTTTTGGTATTTAAAGGAAAATTTTCCGACAAAATTCACATATTTATTAAAGGAGCAGCTCAGTACGATATTATACTAATGTGTCTTATTTTTATGCTTTCGGGAGCTTTCTCTTCTCTTTGTAAAGAAATAGGCTGCGTTGAAACTGTAGCAAATTTGGGAATTAAATATATTAATCCTAATTGGATTGTTTCTGGTATATTTTTTGTAACCTGCTTTCTTTCTTTTTCTGCCGGCACTTCTGTTGGATCTATCGTTGCAATTGCTCCTATTGCTTTTAATATTGCTGTTAAAAGCGGCATTAATCCGAATTTAATAGCAGCATCTGTAATGTGTGGAGCTATGTTTGGAGATAATCTTTCTTTAATATCAGATACAACTATTGTTTCTAGTCGAACTCAAGGTAGTAGCATCTTAGATGTTTTTATTAGTAGCAGTTTTTATGCTTTTCCATCCGCCATACTAACTTTTTTTTCTTTTTTCTTTCTTTCTGAAAATTTGTCCAATGCCACAAACTTTTTACACGAAAGTTCAATAGATTTAGTGAAAACTGTGCCTTATTTAATGATTATATTTTTCTCTTTAGCTGGAATGAATGTTTTTATAGTTCTTTTTTTAGGTATTCTTTCTATATGTCTTATTAGCGTTTTGTATGGTAATTTATACTTTCTAGATGTAATGAAAAACATTAATAAAGGGTTTTTAAATATGGCGGATTTGATTTTTCTTTCAATTTTAACAGGGGGAGTTTCTTTTGCCGTGATTCATAATGGAGGCTTTAAATGGCTACTTATTAAATTAAAATCCTTGATTAGAGGAAAAAGTTCAGCGGAATTTTCTATTGGGGCTTTTGTTTCAATAGTTGATGTTTTTCTTGCTAATAACACAATTGCCATACTTATTTGCGGCAAAGTAGCAAAAAAGATAGCTTTTGAAAATAACATCAGTGTTCAAAGAAGTGCTTCTATTTTAGATATGTTCTCTTGTATTTTTCAAGGCATTATTCCTTATGGTGCGCAAATGATTATTTTAGTGAATTTTTCAAATGGACTTGTGTCGCCAATTAGTATTTTGCCATTTTTAGTTTATTTTGGATTTTTATTGTTTTTTGTTATTTTATCTATTTTGGGCCTTGATATAAAAAAAGTTTTTTTATTTTTTTTAAAAAAATAAAAATTTTAAAAATTTTAAGATTTGCATTGTTTAATTTTTTTGATTTTATTTAGAATAAATTGTTCTTAATTATATGATTTAGGAGGGTTAAAATTGGAAAGAGATTTGAAATTAGAAAGAGAAACTAATGTGGTTCCAAATTTTTGGGGGCTTATGCCTTTTTTTCTTTTTATAGGGATTTATATTGGCACAGGACTCGTTCTTTATTTTAATGGTGTAGAAAGGGCATTTTATCAAATGCCTCCCGTAGTTGCTATGTTTATTGCTATTGTTTTGACATTTATTATTTTTAGAGGATCTTTTTTAGCAAAAATGAATAAATTCATTGAGGGATGCGCTCAGCAAGATGTTATTTTTATATCTTTAATATTTATGTTATCCGGTGCTTTTTCTGCTGTTTGTAAAGAAATAGGAAGTGTTGATGCTGTAGTAAATATTGGTCTTAAATATGTTCCATTGAATTTAATAGTATGTGGCATTTTTTTAATTACTCTTTTTTTGTCTTTTTCCACTGGAAGTTTTATGGGGACTATTGTTGCTGTTGCTCCTATTGCTTTGGAGCTCGCAGATAAGGTAAACATCCCCCTTCCATTGATTGCTGGTGCTATTCTTAGCGCTGGTGCATTTGGGGACAACATGTCTTTGATATCAGATACTCCTATTATTTCAAGTCATACTCAAAAGGTTAATATTGTTGATGTTTTCAAAAATGGAGCTTTTTATACGTTTCCAGCAGCAATTTTAGCAAGCATTGCTTTTGCATTTTTAGGTTCTTATTATTGCAAGGTCGATAGTTTTATTATTGAGCCTGGTGAGATAAATTTTTTCAAAATTATTCCGTATATTTTTGTTATGGTTTTTGCAATCTCAGGCTTTGATGTATTTTTAGCCTTGTTTTTAGGCATTGTTGTTGCTGGTATTATTGGAATTTATTATTCAGATATTACTTTTTTATTGCTGGCTAAAAAAATCAATGAAGGATTTTTAGGCCTAGGGGAAATGTTTATTCTTGTTATTTCTACTGGTGGAATTTCTTATATGACAATTAAGTATGGGGGGTTTGATTGGTTGCTCTTAAAATTGCAAAAAATGTCAAAGTCTAAAAGAACTTCGGAATTTGTCATTGTTGTCTTAGTTGGCATTTTGACCATGTTTCTTGCAAATAATGGGCTTGCTATTTTAATGAGTGGTTCTGTTGTAAGATCAATAACTAAGGAAAATAATTTAAACTCAAAGCGTATTGCGGCTTTACTTTGTATGTCTTCGTGCTTTTTTTTAAGTATTTTGCCCCATAGTATGCATGTTATAGCTCTTGTAGATTTTACAAAAGGCAAGCTTTCTCCTTTTGACATTTTTCCATTTTTAATTTATCAAGGATTTTTGATCTTATTGATTGCTTTGTCTATAATTGGACTTGATATTAAGTTAATATTTAAGTCTTTTTTAAAAATAGTCACAAAACTTAAAAGCTTTAAATTTTAAAAGCTTTTAAGTTTTTTTTGAATTTAAATATTTAAGAAGACAGATTTAAATATATTTTAAGGATTTCTTCTTTTATTTTTTTAGGTATTTTTTTAAAAATTTCAAATTTGGAAAAATCTTTTGGTAAAAATTTTTCTTCTAAATATAATTTCATTTCGGGGTTATTTTTTGCCTCTTCTTCTATTCTTTTTATTACGTTTTTGTTTGGAGAATTATATCTAGTTTCTTTGAAATTTTTATAAGATGGTTCATTCTCGTATAAAAAGTTTATGAATTTGTAAGCCAAGTTTTTATTTGGAGCATCAATAGGAATTACAAATGCGTCTATCCATAGATTGGTGTTTTCAGGTGCATAAAAATCTAAATTTTTGTCTTTTAGCATAGCGCTTTGTGCTTCGCCGCTCCATGTGAGTTGAATAGATGCTTCTCCATTTAGCATTAATGATTTTGCAGGCACATCTGAAAAATATCCGATTAATAGTGGATTTTGGATTTTTAAAAGTTCCCCAGCTTCTTTAATTTTATCTGTATCATGCTCATTTATTGAGTATCCAAGTTTTTTTAAAGCAACCCCAATATTGTCTTTAGGGGAATCTAGCATTGTAATCTCTTTTTTATATTTTTTATTAAATAATATGTCAAAACCTTGCATGTCATTTAAATCTATTTTAGTTTTATTGTAAAGTATGCCCATTAATCCCCAGTAGGCTGGCACTGAATAAAGATTGCCAGGATCATGTTCCAAGTTTGTAAGATTTTGGGTAATATTTTTTGTTACATTTGGCAATTTTGAGTAGTCTAATTTTTCAATTTTGCCTTCATCGATTAATTCTTGGATTAAATATTCTGATGGGACTATTATATCGTAGTAATTCTTTGTGTTGTTAAATTTAGCCATCATTTCTTCATTATTGTGAAAGATTTCATAATTAATTTTTATATTGTTTTCCTTTTCAAATTGATCTAATAAAGTTTTGTCAATATATTCTGCCCAATTAAATACGTTTAAAGTTATTGTGTCTTTGTTAGTGCAAGCAAAAGTTGTAAGAATTACTATTAATATAAAAATTTTTTTCATAAGTACTCCTTTTTTTCATTTTAAAGCTCAGCATCTGTTGTCAATTTTTTAATTCCTATAAATTTATTAATAATAAACAAAAGGCTCAATATTGTAAAAAACAATATTGCAGAAATAGCATTTATTACGGGTTTGATGCCTCTTTTTGTTAGCGAGTTTATTAGGATAGATAAATTATTAAATCCCTGTCCAGTGGTGAAAAATGATATCAAAAAATCATCTATTGATAATGTAAAGGCAATAAGGGCCCCAGTTGCTATGCTTCCTGCGATTTCCGGATAAATTATATTGAAGAATATTTGAATTTCTGAGGCTCCAAGATCTTTGGCAGCATCAATAATATTTTTGGGAAGAGAATATAATTTGGGTAAAATTATTATTACTACGTATGGTGTTGAAAAAATTATATGTGATATTAGCATTGTAGAAAATCCCAATTGCATTTTTATTGCAGAATAAAATGTCATTAAGCTTATTCCTGTTACAATGTCAGGATTAATTATTGTTATTTTATTTACTGATAATAGTATTGTTTTTAATTTTTTGTTTTCTGATTTATAAATTGCATAAGCACCAATAATTCCAATAACAACAGAAGTCAAAGATGAGATTATGGCTATTAAAATGGTGTTAAATATTGCTGATTTGATTTGACTTGAGGCAAAAATTTCTTTATACCATTTTAGACTAAATCCTTGCCATATAAATCCACTGTCACCAGAGTTAAAGGAATAAATTATTAAGATTATTATTGGAAGGTAAATAAAGCTGAGTATTAGAAATAAGAAAATGTTTTTAAAGGCTCTAAACATATTTTACTCCCCATTATTTTTTCGCATTAATTTTATTATTATTAAATTAAAAATTAATATTACTAACATTAAAATAAATGAAATTGCAGCCCCAGTATTCCAGTCTTCTATAAAGAGAAACTGTTTGCTTATTAGATTTCCTATTAAAATTTGTTTAGAGCCTCCTAGCAAATCTGAAATGATAAATACCGTAATTGAAGGAATAAATACCATAATTATTCCTGTTGCCAGGTAAGAGAGTGTTAGTGGTATTTTTATATAAAGTAATATTTGCCACATTCTTGCTCCAAGATCTTGTGATGCTTCAATATATTCTGGCTTAATTTTTAAAAGCCCCGTGTATATTGGCAAGATCATAAAAGGCAAAAAATTGTATATCATGCCTATTGTAACAGCCTGTTCATTATAAAGAAGATCTAAAGTTCCAATTCCGATCTTTTCAAATAAGTTGTTGATGAATCCGTTTTTTCCAAGTATTCTCATCCAGGCATAAGTTCTAAGTAATGTATTTATCCACATAGGAAGTATTATCATGATTATTAATTTGTTTTGAGCACTTTTTTTTGATAATGAAATTAGCCAAGCGGCAGGATAGCCTATTAAAATGCAAAAAATTGTTGCTATTGTTGCGAGTTTTAGACTTCTTGAAAAAATATTAAGATAGCTTGGATTTAAAAGTCCAATGAAATTATAGATGGTAAATTCGTTTTTTTCATTTAAAAATCCAAGCAATATTATTATTAGTAAGGGAAGAATACTAAATGTTAGTAGGAATATGGAGTATATGATTAATATCAACTTTTTCAAAACCATTATTCCTTATGCATAACATGAATATCATCAGGTTCTAAAAATATATCAACTTCTTCTCCAACTTTTGTAAGTCTTGTGCTTTGAACTATCCAATTTGTTTTTTGGATTTCTAGAGTCATTTCGTAATGAACTCCTTGAAAAATTGCTGATGTTATAGTTCCGCTTAAATGTCCTTTTCCTTTTGGAAGTAGTTTTACATCTTCTGGGCGTATTACAAGGTCAACTGCTTCTTCAGCTTCAAATCCTTTGTCAAGGCATTCAAATTCATGACCAAGCAAACTTACAACCAGCTCTTTTTTATATGTTCCATCAAAAATATTGCTTTCTCCAATAAAATCGGCTACAAACTTTGTTTTAGGCTCATTGTAAATTTCCTCAGGTGTTCCTATTTGCAGAATTATTCCTTCATTCATTACAACGATTCTGTCACTCATTGTCAATGCCTCTTCTTGATCGTGAGTAACATATATGAATGTGATTCCAAGCTGACGCTGTATTTTTTTTAATTCTTTTTGCATCTCTTGTCGCATTTTCAAATCAAGCGCGGAAAGTGGTTCATCTAGGAGTAAAAGCTTAGGTTCCATTACCATTGCTCTTGCTATTGCAACTCTTTGCTTTTGCCCCCCCGATAGTTCGTTAATATTTCTGTATGCGTATTTTGGCATTCCTATCAGCGAAAGCGATGTTTTTACTTTTTCTTTGATTATATCTTTTGGCGTTTTTTTCATTCTAAGTCCAAATGAAATATTGTCAAAAACATTCATATGTGGGAAAAGTGCATAATTTTGAAATACAGTATTAATTTCTCTTTTGTTTGGACTGGTTTTAGATATTTCTTTAGAAAAGAAATAAATTTCTCCATTTTTTTGGCTTAAAAAACCACCCAATATTTTTATCAATGTTGTTTTTCCACATCCGGATGGGCCTAGTAGTGTGATAAACTCATTTTTTTTAATTTTTAAATTTATGTTATCTAAAGTTTTGTTTCCATTGTTATCATAATAATGACTTAGATTTTTAATCTCTAGGATACAATTATCCAACTAATTCCAACCTCCTTATGGCTGTATTAATACAAATCAAGATTATACTTAATATTATTATTTATGTAAATGCCTTTTTTAAAAGGCATTATAATTCTTATCAAGAATTATTTTGCCAAATTTACCCTCTCTAAATTCTTTGATTAATATTTTTGATGCTTTTTCAAGGTTAAGTTCATTTTTTTTACCGATTAATTTTCTTGCTTTTGCAAAATTTTGTAGAATATCAAGTGAATTTTTATGATATATTTCGTATTTTTTTAGTAAAATATTTTTATTATTTTGATCCATTATTTCAAGTAAATACAATGCAAGATCTGTGTTATCTACTATTTCATTTTTGATCATATCCAATATTGCAAGTTTTTTTGCAATCGATTGGTCTACTAGATTATGCCATAAAATCCCTGGCATATCAAAAAGATTTATTTCTTCATTTATTTTTACTATTTGTATATTTTTAGTATATCCAGGTTTATTGGCAACTTTTGCGCTCTTTTTGCCGGATAATAGATTTATTATTGAAGATTTTCCAACATTTGGAACTCCAATAATCAAAACCTTTATTTTTTCTTTATAGTTTTTTATCTTTTTAACAATGGCCAATTTTTTAATAATATCTATTATCTGCTTACGCATTCCTTTTTTGTAAATATTGCTTATTATTACAGTATTGCCAAGATTTTCAAAATATTTTTTCCATTTTATAATTTCATTTATTTGAGCAACATCTGATTTGTGTAGAAGAATTATTTTAGCTTGATTTTTAGTAATTTTTTCAGTTAATGGATTTTTACTGCTAAATGGAGCTCTAGCATCAAGTATTTCTAGCACAATATTAGCTTTTTGTAAATTATTCTTTATCAGATCTAAGGCCCTTTTCATATGTCCAGGAAACCAGTTGATTTTATTTGCCATGCCTAAATTATAGCTTAATGTGTATTGAATGATAAATTGTTTTTGTTTTTAGTTTATGTTAGTTTTCTTTAAAAGAATTGTTTTTTTTTAAATAAAAAATATAATCTGTATTTAAGTTTTTATATTTTTTAAGAAAATAAATTTTACAGGAGGTTTGATTATTATTGTAAAAATCAAAAGAGGGTTAATAGTATCTTGTCAAGCTCTTGAGAACGAGCCTTTACATAGTAGTTTTATTATGTCTAAGATGGCTTTGGCAGCCAAAATAGGTGGAGCTATTGGAATAAGAGCCAACGGAGTTAATGATATTAGCCAGATTAAGTTGGAAGTTGATTTGCCAATAATAGGTATTATTAAAAAAAATTATAATAATTGCGACGTATTTATTACTCCTACCATGAAAGAGATTGATGAGCTTTGTAATGAGGGGGTAGATATAATTGCCCTTGATGCCACTTTTAGAAATAGGCCTGATGGCGTGCTACTTGATGATTTTTTTGAAAATATTAAAAAAAAATATCCAAAGCAGTGTTTGATGGCAGATATTTCTTCTTTAGATGAAGCTATTAATGCCGATAAATTGGGATTTGATTTTATTGGAACAACTTTGTATGGCTATACAAAAAATACCAATGGTTTGAATATTGCAGACAATGATTTTAATTTTTTAAGAACCTTGCTTAATTCTAATTTGAAATCTACTTTAATAGTGGAAGGAAAAATAGACACCCCTTTAAAAGCTCAAAAATGCTTTGAAATGGGGGTTGATTTAGTGGTTGTAGGGGGTGCTATTACAAGGCCCGCTGAGATTACTAAAAAATTTGTAGAAAAAATAAATCAGATTAAAAAATAATTTTAAACTTAAGGGTTAATTTATTTTTTATTTTAGGAGGGTTTTATGTTAAAGGGTTTTGAACAAGCTCAGAAATTTGGACGTTCTTTTATGCTTCCAATTGCTATTTTGCCAGCAGCGGGGCTGCTTTTAGGAATTGGAGGCTCTCTTTCTAATCCAGAAACCGTTAGGACGTATTCTTTTTTGAATATATTCTTCTTACAATCAGTTTTCAAAATAATGAGTGCGTCGGGTTCTATTATTTTTTCAAATTTAGCGCCAATATTTTCTATTGGAATTGCTGTTGGACTTGCAAAATCAGATAAAGGCACATCTGGAATCGCAGCATTTATTGGCTACCTTGTAATGAATGCTACTATTGGAGTTTTAATTGATGTGTCAGGCAGAGCGGAGTCTTTCTCTAGTGGTGCTGTGGGTTTTGTTCTTGGAATTAAGACTTTAGAAACGGGGGTTTTTGGCGGGGTTGTAGTTGGTATTTTGACTTATTATCTTCATTCTAGATTTAACAAAGTAGATTTACCTAAGGTTCTTGGATTTTTTTCTGGATCTAGATTTGTTCCGATCATTGTTTCTTTTTCTAGTATTTTTCTTGCTGTTATTATGTTTCTTGTTTGGCCATTTGTACAAAGTGGAATTAATAAAGTAGGGGGCTTAGTAGATTCAACCGGTTATATTGGAACACTTATTTATGGGATTTTTTTAAGGATGCTTGGACCTTTTGGTCTTCATCATATATTTTATTTGCCATTTTGGACAACAGGCCTTGGGGGATCTGTTATTATTGATGGAAAGTTAATTGAAGGAACTCAGAATATTTTCTTTGCAGAACTTGCTGCCCAAGGTACAGATAGATTTTTTATCGGAACTAGCCGTTTTATGAGTGGACGATTTATTACCATGATGTTTGGTTTGCCCGGAGCTGCACTTGCTCTATATTACACTGCAAAGCGCGAGGAGAGAACAAAAGTTTTTGGTCTTTTGATGTCTTCAGCGCTAACGTCATTTTTAACAGGTATAACAGAACCTCTTGAATTTTCTTTTCTTTTTGTAGCCCCTATTCTTTATGTTGTTCATGCTACATTTGATGGATTTGCTTTCATGCTAGCGCATATTTTGCAAATTACAATAGGTCAAACGTTTTCTGGAGGGTTTGTCGATTTTATTCTTTTTGGCATTTTGCAGGGAAATTCAAGAACTAATTGGCTTTTGGTGCCAGTTATAGGCATTGTTTGGTTTTTTCTTTACTACTTTACTTTTATATTTTTAATAAATAAGTTTGATTTTAAAACTCCGGGTAGAACGCAAGATTTAAATTCTGAAGATTCTCCAAGTTCTAAGAGTAGTGAATTTGAAGAAAATTATGCCACTAAGGTTATTATTGGGCTTGGTGGTGCTTCAAATATTGTTGAGCTTGATTGTTGTGCAACTAGGCTTAGAATTACAGTAAGGGATGTTCTTAAAGTTTCTGAAAAAATTTTAAAAAAAACTGGTTCTAAAGGAGTAATTATTAAAGGCAATGGGGTTCAGGTAGTTTACGGACCAGGTGTTAGTGTTCTTAAGAATGAAATAGAAGAATTGCTAGAGGCTTGATTTTTTTAATAAGTAATAGCTTAAGGCTATTACTTATTAATCTTGTTTATGAAATCAAATACATACTTTGTGAAGTATGATGTGTTTTGGGCGCTTTTGTAGCTTTGGTTTCCAATAGGTAAGTGAGCGTGTGAATTTTCAAGAAGTATGATGGGAATATCCTTTTTTTCACCCCCATAATTTTTTATAAATTCGTTTATTTTTATTGGGTCTACTGTATGATCATTTGGTGTGTGGGTTATTATTAAAGGTATTTTGATTTCGTTGAAATTATATGAATTTAATAATGTGACAAGGCCCATCATTGCAATAATTGCGTCTACATGCTGTACTCTTGAAGAGTGGCTTTTTATAGTCGGGTGTTCTTTTCGTTTATACTCTTTTGTTTCGAATTTATTGTAGCCACCTGTTATAAGATATGCAATTTGTCGCCCCCAAGGATAGTAAACGATATTTGTTCTCTTGTCATAAGGGAATATATTAGGAGAAATTAATACCGCCGAGTTTATTTCATTTGGATAGTTTGCCAAGGCCCAGATGCTGGCAGTGCCCCCATTAGAGGTTCCAATTAATACTAATTTATCACCTATTAATTTGCCAATGTTAATAGCCTCATCAATGTCTCTCAGCCAATCTTGGGTAGTTATTCCCCGAAATGCATTTTTATTGTTAATTCCGTGTCCTTTAAGTCTTGTAAAAAAAATATTTGCATTAAGAGCTTTTGCAATATTATTTGGAACCGGATAAATTTCATTTTTTGATGCTCCAAATCCATGAATATAGACCACAGAATAATTTGTTTTTTGTGCTTTTTCTTTATACCAGATTATTTCTTTTTTTGTATTGCTTTCTAAATTAAATTGCAATTCTTCTTTTAATAAGTAATTGTCAATTTCTTCTATGTTTTTAGGAATCAGTTTTTTTGAAAATTCATTTTTAAATTTTATCCTCGGACTAACCAGTATTAAGAGTAATAAGAATATAAGTATAAAAATGATATTTTTTATATTCATAAAGTGATTTCCTTGTTCTCATCTGGGACATTATTGTTATTATGGGTATCTTTTTTGTAGCAATTATTGCAATGCCCTGAGTAAATGATTTCAATAGATTTTGTTTCCCAGTTTTCTCCAAGTTTGTCTTTCAAAATATCTTTAATATCGTCAAGTTGAATAGGGTGGACTTGATTGCATTTATTGCATTTAAAGTGAGCTATTGTGGAAGCCAAGCTTAGATAAAATTTTGTTTCTTTTTGATCAGTAGTTTTTATATCTTTTAGTATATTTCTTTCTTTTAGAATATTTAATGTGTTATATACTGTTGCTTTTGATAGGCTTGGAATTTCTTTTATAAGTTTGTTATAAACTTCTTTTGCCGTAAAGTATTCTTTTGGGTTTGATGCTATGTATAAAATGATTCTGTTTCTCGAATGAGATGCTTTCATTCCTAATTCTGATGTTAAATTTTTCAATAATACAGGATCGTTTGTAATGCCGACTTTTTCCAATGCGGAATGTACGTCTATTATGTTGTCGTTCATATGATTATACCTTTTTTGTTTAAATTAAAGATTAAATACTTTTTATGTTCTTCTTAGGATAATTTTATACCCAGTTATTAATATTTTACTACTTATTATTTATTTATTTTCATATTTTTTTATATTAGTATAAAAAATTAAATTTTTTATTTTTGAATTCAGTTTTATTTTGTTATCAAAATTATTATTTAATGGTAGTATCATTAAATTTAGTGTTTGAGAGTAATTTATTACATCTTGGATCTTAACTGTGTTATAAGAACCCCCTATATTTAAAATTAACCATTTCTTAGAATTTATTTTTTCAATTTTATAATTAATTGTATGAATGATATGTTTTTCAACATTTAAAAAGCTTATAAAAAAGTTGCTGTTTTTATCATTTCCTTTAGATATCAAAAATTCTGTGCCATTAATGTAGCCTTTGGGATTGTTTTTAGTTATTATTATTTTTTCATAAGTATCAAGATCGCTGTATTTTGCTGTTATTTTTAAATTAGTGCCTTTTGTAATTTCAAAAACAGGTATTTCAAGAGCTGAATATTCAAGAAGATAATCAGGATTGCATTTTTTTAATGTTTTTTTATCTAGATCTATTTTAGAAGGCCATTTTATTTTAATCGATATAAAGAAGCTAGAGATAGTCTCATCTATAAAAAAATCAATTGTTGATTTTTTGGCAGAGTTAAAAGCTAAATATTGTTTTATTCCTAAAATTTTTTCATTTGAGAATGAAAATGAACTTTCAATAGATGCTTCTTTTATTAGTTCTTTTTTTGATGAAACTTTAAAATAGGTTCTAGATGTGTTTAAAAATTCAACTTTTTTATCTTTAAATTTTATTTTATTTAATTTTCCATTTTCGAATTTGATGTTGTATTGATCGTGAGATAGCGTGAAATTTCCTTCCATATTGTATTCTAAATTTTTAGGCACAATTGATTCTGAATTTTTAATGATTTCATCTTGGTGTTTATTTATTAAAAATTCTCTTAAGCTTTTTTCGTTGATTTGATAATCTTTGAGTCTTTTGTTTTGAAAATTTATTATTGGCTCTTGCTCTTTAAGGGAGTTAAATTTTGGAATCTCTAGTAGTTCGGTGGTAAGTTTGGATCCTTCTAGATTTTGTATTTTAATGCTGTGTAAGTTGTTTTCTAGGGCTTTTAAATAAAGTAAAAAATTTTTTAGTTCTTGATTATCATAAGTTTCTTTGATCTCATAAAAATAAATAAGAGTTTCTACGTTGCTTTTTGGAGAATCTATTTTTTGTACTTCATATAAATATTGGCAGTTATTTTTATAAAAAATTAAATAATTTTTATTATTTTTACTCTGCCTTATTCCTTCTGTATAATTGAAATTAAGCTTTCTGTAAAGCTCAGTCACCTTTTTTCTAAACTTTTCTATGTTGTATATATAAAACATAATAGGCGTATTTTGAAATATGTCTTTGTATCCACTTTTGAATGGATTTTTTAGTGCCCAATACAAATCTAAATGTATTTCATCGTGTAGCATGTATTCATGAGGGCTTCCACTGTAAGTTCCAGGCATATATATATCTGTATTGGTTTTGAATCTTTCAAATAGCCATTTATTTAATTCCTCATGTTCTCTTAGAATTTCAAAAAAGTATATTGGAAATGTCCAATGTATTTTGTAAGCTAGCTGTTTGTGTTCAATCAAATATTTTATATTTGATATTATTAATAACAGGTTATCTTCTGAAAATTTAGTTATTGAAATAATAATAATATAAGTTTTCAATTTTTTTAGTTTTCTAAACATAAATTCTTTGTCTTTATAATTTAAAGATTAGTCAATATTTACATTATATAATAAAAATTTTTACTGGTTTTGTATATTTTGTATTTTTTGATGCATAGAAGTAATACGCTACTATAGCGAATGTATTAAGTTTATGTTAATCTTATATTGTTATATGTAAATTATTTTTATTTATAGAAAGGGGTAAAATTTTTATGGCTAAAGACATATATTTTAATGAGGATGCTAGAAAAAGCTTACTTAGTGGCGTTGAAAAATTATCCAATGCTGTAAAAGTAACTCTTGGGCCAAAAGGGAGAAATGTCCTTATTGATAAAAAGTTCGGCTCTCCAACGGTTACAAAGGATGGGGTTAGCGTTGCTCGTGAGATTGAGCTTGAAAATCCGTTTGAAAACATGGGGGCACAGCTTTTAAAGGAAGTTGCTATTAAAACAAATGATGTTGCTGGTGATGGAACAACAACTGCTACTGTTCTTGCTTATGCTATTGCAAGAGAAGGCCTTAAGAATGTGTCTTCAGGAATCAATCCTATTGGAATAAAAAAGGGAATAGATCACGCTGTAAATTTGGCTGCTGAGAAAATTCGTCAGTCTGCAAAAAAGATTACAACAAAAGAAGAGATTGCACAAGTAGCTTCAATTTCTGCTAATAATGACAGTTATATAGGTGAAAAAATTGCTGAGGCAATGGATAAAGTTGGAAAAGATGGTGTTATAACAGTTGAAGAGTCAAAAACCTTTGATACTACGATTTCTTATGTTGAGGGTATGCAATTTGATAGAGGATATCTTTCTCCTTATTTTTCTACCAATAAAGAAAATATGAGTGTTAATTTTGACGATGCTTTCATATTGATATATGAGAAAAAGATTAGTTCTATTAAAGAGCTTTTACCAGTTCTTGAGAAAGTTTTAGGGACAAATAAACCTTTATTAATTATTGCTGAGGATATTGAGGGGGATGCTCTTGCTGCTCTTGTTTTAAACAGCGTTAGAGGAGCTTTAAAGGTATGTGCAATTAAATCTCCTGGTTTTGGTGATAGACGAAAAGCAATGCTTGAGGATATTGCAGTGCTTACCGGCGGTGTTTTAATCAGTGAGGAGCTAGGCCTTACTCTTGAGACAGTTGAAATTGAGCAACTTGGACAGGCTAAAACTATTAAGGTTGATAAAGACAATACCACTATTATTAATACCGGCAATAAAGAGCAAATAAAGGAGCGTTCAGAGCTTATTAAAAAGCAAATTGAAGATTCAACATCTGAATATGATAAAGAAAAACTTCAAGAGCGTCTTGCAAAACTTGTTGGCGGAGTTGCTGTTATTAATGTTGGAGCTGTTACTGAGGTAGAGCTTAAGGAGAAAAAGCATAGAGTTGAGGACGCTCTTTCTGCAACTCGTGCTGCTGTTGAAGAGGGTGTTGTGCCTGGCGGTGGATCAACTCTTATTGAAGTTGCTATGTATTTAGATACAATAGATACAAGTAAATTAAGCTATGAGGAAAAGCAAGGTTTTGAGATTGTAAAAAGAAGTCTTGAAGAGCCAATGAGACAGATTATTTCAAATGCTGGTTTTGAAGGATCTATTTATATTCATCAAATTAAAACAGAAAAAAAAGGGCTTGGGTTTGATGCTTCCAGCTTTAAGTGGGTAAATATGATTGAGAGTGGAATAATTGATCCTGCTAAGGTTACAAGAAGCGCGCTTCAAAATGCTGCTTCAATTGCTGGACTTTTATTAACAACAGAATGTGCAATCACAGATATTAAAGAAGAGAAAAATACTTCTGGTGGTGGTGGTTATCCTATGGACCCAGGAATGGGAATGATGTAAATTAAAGTTTCACCGGCAAGCTTGTGTTTTTGCCGGTGAATATTTTATTATTCAAAGGAATTATTTTGAGTGAGGATGAATTTGTTTTTTGTATAGGCTATGATTGTTCAAAGGCAATAGTAGATAGGCAGCTTTTAAGAGAAAATAAGGGTAAAAGTGCTAAGGAACTTTTTGAACTTGGACTTTACAGAAGTGCCTTTAGCAAAGCTCTTTATAGGAATGACGATGGTCTTATTAATTATTTAATTGAAGAGTATAATAAAATAAGTAACTCTAATTATACCAAAAAAGATGATTTTAAGCTTTTATTTGGAGTAGTTTATCCTGATGATATTAATAAGATAAAAGTGACATATGTATAGTATGGGAGGTTTTGTGTTTTTATTGCAAGAATTTAGCGGCAATAGTAGCTTTTTACGAAGTTTATTAGTTTTTGTGCCTGTTATTGCTATATTTTGGTTTTTAGTGATATCTCCTCAGCGTAAGGAAGAGAAGAATAAAAAAGAAATGATAAAAAATCTAAAAAAGGGCGATAAGGTATTAACAATAGGTGGAATTTTTGGAGTTGTGAAAAAATTAGGCGATACGGATGTTATTTTAGAATTAAGTCCAAATAACGAAGCAGTATTTATAAAAAACTCTATTGATAAAGTTTTGTCTGAAAAAAAATGAAGTTAAAAAAAAGGTATTGTTTAAAGGTAAAATTAGAACTGTTAGCTAATAATGGTATTTTTTAAAAATTTTAAGGATTTGTATAATGAAAAAAGGATCTAAGCTTATATTGATATTGTTGGTGACGTTTTTTGCATGTCTTTTAATATTTCCGACTTTAAAATGGTATTTTTTAATGAGCGTTGAGGATAAAAAAATAAGCTCATATTCACAAGAGGCCTTAAGGGATTATTCAAAGAAAAAAGCCCTGAATGATCTTGTTAAGCTTAAGGAACTGTATAATAAAGATCCCAATAGCAGTATTCCAGCTAGTTTGTCTTATTTAATTCCAATAGCAAAAAATAATTATAGGTCTTCAATGAAAATTCCACCTAATATTTTTACTGCTAAAACCTTGCGTGAAGGATTTTTGACTGATTCGGATATGGGAGAAGTAAGCTTAGAGATTTATAGATATTATGAGAACATAAAGAAGGGCAAAAGCAGAATAATACATCTTGGGCTTGATTTGTCTGGAGGGATGAGTGTTACCATTTCTCTTGATTATTCAAGTGTTGAAAAAAAATTAGGTCGTTCTTTGACTTTTGCTGAGAGAGAGGATGCCATTTATCGAATAATGCAAATTCTTAAAGATAGGGTARATAGGTTCGGGCTTACAGAGCCTAAAATTGTAAGAGAAGCCGGGGGAAATAAAATTTTCTTAGATATTCCTGGAGAAAAAGATGAGAGTAGAGTAAGCACTCTTTTGAGCGGTAAAGGCAATTTGACTTTTTATGTGGTTGATGATGAGTCTACATCTCTTTTGCATAGAAAAATATTAGAAGCGGGCTCTCTTTTTTCTATTCCTGAAATTCAGGCAAGTATGAACCTTCCAGATAGTAAACAAATTTTTCCTTGGTATGTTAAAGATTCTTATGGTGTGGATGATGAGTCATCAGTTCGTTATTATGTAGTTGATGCAAGCCCTGAAAATTCATTTGATGGTGCTCACATTAAAGATGCTGGGGTTTCTAACGATCCTAGAACAGGCCGAGATACTGTTGCTTTTAGCCTTGATGTTGATGGAAGTGAAAAATTTTTTAAATTTACTCAAAAAAATGTTGGAAAGTCTTTGGCCGTTGTTATGGAAGGTAAAATTAAGTCTGTGGCAGGAATTGGATATGCTATCACTGGGGGCAATGTTTCAATTCAAGGTGACTCTTTTGATAAAAAAGAGGCTCAAGATCTTGCTTTAGTGTTTAAAACTGCAGCTTTTCCAGTTGATATTAAAATAGATGATTTGAGAATAATAGGGCCTACTCTTGGTGCTAGGACTATTGATCTTGGCATTAAAGCTTCTGCGCTTGCTCTTTGTTTAGTTTTTTTGTTTATATGTGTTTATTATGGTTTGAGTGGTGTTGTAGCTGGATTTTCACTTGTTATTTATAATGTATTTTTAATTTTAGCGATATTGTCGGCCTTTAATTTTACTTTAACTTTAACAAGCATTGCAGGTCTTATTTTGACAATGGGTATGGCCGTTGACATAAATATAGTTATTTATGAGAGAATTAAAGAAGAAATTAGAGAAGGCAGAAGATTTGAAAATGCTTTTGAAGCTGGTTTTAAAAAGGCATTTTTATCAATTATGGATGCAAATATAACAACATTTATTGCGGTGCTTTTTTTAACTCTTCTTGGGACAGGAGTTATTCAAGGTTTTGCTTGGTCTCTTTCTGTTGGAATTGTGGCATCCCTTTTTAGTAGTTTGATTTTTTCAAGATTTATTTTGGAATTTATCATATCTGTTAGAAAAAGCAAATTTATAAGTATATCTTGGAGTTCAAAATATGCAAAGAGTAATTAATTTTTCAAAATATGGAAGCAATGTTTTAATTGTTAGTGCCGTTTTGATTTTGGTTGGGCTTATTTATACTTTTTTTTATCATGGTGGATACAATTGGGGAATAGATTTTTCTTCTAGGGTTAATATTAATCTTTCAATAGAAAAATCAAATATTAAAGAAAATGAAATTAAAAAAATATTCTCTCCGATTTATAAGACTTTAGATGTTAATAGTATTTTTTCACCAGATCAGAATAAAAGTGAATTCTCTATTATGGTAAAGTCTGATGTGATTGATTATGCTTTTAAAACAGAAGTTCAAAAAACAATATTAGATAAACTTAAAGAAACATTTGATGCTAATATTGAAGTTTTGGATTCTTATTTTATTGATTCAAGTTTTTCTTCTACTTTGAGAATTAGGTCAATTTTTTTGGTATTAGGAACATTTATCCTGATTTTGATTTATATAACTTTAAGATTTAAACTAAGTTATGCTATTGCTTCCATACTTTCAATATTTCATGATATATTTTTTATAGTTGCTTTTTTAGGGGTATTTAGAATAGAGATTAATAGCTATATTATTGTGGCAATACTTACCATTATTGGATATTCTTTAAACGACACAATAATTATTTTTGATAGGATTAGAGATAATGTTAAGCGATTAACCGATAACACATTTTTAAATGTATTAAACATAAGTATTAGTCAAACTTTATCAAGAACTGTTTTGACGTCAGTTACAACATTTGTTGCAGTATTTTCTATTTATGTGTTTACTGAAGGATCTATAAAAGATTTTTCTTTGGTATTTATGGTAGGGGTAATTGTTGGAACTTATTCTTCTGTATTCATAGCGTCTCCAATACTTTTAAACCTGTATAAAAAGATAAAGTAGATCTTAAATAAGATGATATTGTGGCATGAAGTTTTTTGATTTTGGTTCATTAGGATTTTATAGATTTTTTGATTTTCAAAAATATCTTAATTTTAGCATTTTTAGGTATAGTTTAATAAATTATTATTCTTATCGAGAACAGTCAAGCCTTATTAACGATGCTAATTTGCTAAAAGATAAACTTTTGTTTTTGGATAAGATTTATAGGGATTTTAATCCCAGTATCAATAAATCTTGGGGTGCCAATAAAGCTATTTTTTTAGATACTTTACTTATTATTAAAAATTTGATAAGAAAATATCATCCTAATTCCCAATTTTTAGACATTCATGAAGATGAATTGTTAGAAGATGTTTCCTGTTTTAATAAATTTTTAGACAAGCTTAAATATTTAAATTTTAGAGTAGATCTTAAACAAAAAATTGAAAATTTTGAAAAAAAGAGCAAGGCTCCATTTTCTTGCATAAGAATTGCCACATTTTTTATTCAAGAAGAATTTTTAGATCGACTTAGTAATTCATTGGATTTTTTTTCCAATGAGGCCAATAGTAATAATTTAGATGTAATTAATAAAGAAATTAATGATTATTATGAAAAAGTAGAGCAAATTAAAAAAAGTAGCAATATTAAAGAAACTCATAAAAAATTTATTATAGATCACACAAAAGAGAGAATTGATAAAATTATGAAAGATCATAGTCTTGACATTTCTAAACTACTTATAAAAATTGCTTTGCTTGAAATTACAATTCAATGTTTTGATAGCTATTATTTAAATTTATTAGAAATTTTACAAATTCTTTTATCTATTAATAATATAATTGAGATTGGTTTAAACGAATTACCGGATGCTATTTTTAATGAGTGGAATGAGCTTATTTATTTGCGAAGAAAAGAGTTTCAAAAATTTGTTTTAATCTCCGATTATGTTTTCCAAAAAAGGATTGTATCTACTATAAATTCTGGAAATTGGAAATTTGCTTTTTTTACTCTTGCTCCCAGACAAGGGGATGTTTTTCAGTTTTCAGTGGATATTGCTAAAAATTTTGATAATATTGAGGATGGAATCAAAGAATATGAATCTAAAATAAATAAATTTAATGAATATAGGTCGGGTTGGGAGGCAAATTTAAAAAATTTTGGTCATTTATTTTCAGAAACACTTTAGCTGTATATCTCTTTTAATCTTTCGTAAATAGTTTTTACTTCATTATTTATTATTTTTGGAATTTTTACTATCAAAGTGACTTTAAGATCCCTTTTTGAGCTGCTTCCAATTATAGGCATCCCCAATCCTTTTAAGTTTAGAATTTCTCCATTTTTTGCATCTGATGGGATTTTAAGTTTTATTTTTTTCCCTTCAATTGTTTCAAATAGCTTTTCGCAACCCAAAGCTATTTCCCAGGGGTAAACTTCTATTGTTGTTTCTAAGGTTTTTCCATTCAGTTTAAAATTTTTATAACTTGATATATTAAATTTGACTATTAAGCTTCCTTTTATTCCAGAAATTGGATTAATGGGACCTTTGTTGTTTATTTTTATTGTAGTTGTTTCTAATGTTCCTTTTGGAATTATTACCTCGATTTTTTTGTTGTTTATAAGTATTATTTTTTTACTTCCCATATAAGCATCATAAAGTGAAATATTTATAATTATTTCTCTGTCTGCTGTTTTTCTTGAGGATCCGCCAAAGATTTTGGAAAAAAAATCTAAATCTTCAAAATTGCCAAATCTTGTGCTGCTAAATTCTCTTTCAAAATGGTCGTTGTTGCCATTAAAATTTGTGTTACCCAAAGAGTCATAATTTCTTTTTTTATCAGGAGAAGATAAAATTTCATAAGCCTCATTTATTTCTTTAAACTTTTCTTCAGCTATTTTGTTTCCCTTGTTTTTGTCTGGGTGATATTTTATTGCCAATTTTTTGTAAGCTTTTTTTATTTCCTCATTACTAGCATTTTTTTGTATTCCAAGTATATTGTAGTAGTCTTTGGTCATTAAAAAATCTCCTTCAATCTACCTTATTTATTGTATTTTTTAAATATATTTTAATATTTATACTTTATATATGTTATAATTAAACCTAAATTTTTAAAAGACCAATTATGAGAGTAGATCTTTTACCTCTTGTCGAGTTAAGTCTTTATATTAATTTGTCATTTTGTTGTAAAGATTTTAGCATTTTTAATAGAATTTTAGAGGAATTAAAATGTCATTTAATCTTGCTGGGTCATCCAATTATAAAAACACTTTACATTAAGCACGTAGATTTTTGTTTATCTAGGCAAGATAATTTAAAATTTATTTTCACTTCTTTGTCCAAGTATATTAATTTGGAGTTATTAGAAGAATTTACTTTAGAAATTATTCCGGGTTATGTTGATTTTGAAAAATTCAAACTTTTGGATGAATTTTGTATTACTAGAATTAATCTTAATGTTCAAAGTTTTTCTTTAGAGTTTAGAAAGATTGTGGGGATACCCGAAATTTCTTATAAAAAATTGAATATTTTGATTAACAATATTAGAAAGTTTCCTTTTGATTTGAATATTGACATGACTGTCAATATGCCTTTGCAAAAAAAATCTCATCTCAAGCGAGATTTGAAAGAATTGCTTTCATATATGCCTGAGCATATTTGTTTTAGCGATTTTATATGTGAAGAGGAAGGCTTTGTCTTGAGAGATTTTGATAACAGTATTGATTCGGAAAAACTGTGGTTTTGTGCTCTGGAGTGTCTAGAATCCAATGGCTACATTAATTATGAAATTACTAATTTTGCATTAAAGGGGCATGAGAGCAGGCACAATAAGCTAAATTGGGAGTTAAAGCCGCATTTAGGATTAGGATTGTATGCTGTAAGTTTGCTTTTTTGTAATGACAAGAATAATAATGTAAGAGCTTTGATTAGAAAAACTGGTAGTTTTGTCAAAGCAAATAATCACTTAGTAACGTTTGAATTGTTAGAGGATTTGGAGTTTTTTGTTTATCATTTTATTCAAGGGCTTGGAACCATTCAAGGTGTCAGCTTGAGGGCTCTTAGGCTTAGATTTGAGTATAATGAAAAACAATTTTTTCAGTTTATTAATTACTGCTCAACTTTAAGTAAAAAGTTTGTTTTTGATGATAATATTATGCTATTAAAAGGGAGAGAAAGGTTTAAGTTAAATTTTTATTTAGTAAAAATTATAAACCATTTTAATGATAACTTTTTTAAAGTTAAGCTTAGGCTTCCTTGATTTGTTTGTCTTGGTAATAAACTATTCTTGTGTTTTTATGGTTGAATATTCCAATCTCAAGTATACCTGGAAATAGTTTGAAGTATTTTTCTGTTCCTTCAGGATTTTCCACATGCATTTTTACATCTAAGATATAATTATTGTTATCAGTTATAGTGGGGCCTTTCTTTTCTTTACAAATTCTCAAGGTTGCCTCTAAATTCATTTCTTCAAGTCTAGTCATAATAAATCCAACAGCATTTTGGGCAACTTCTATGGGAATAGGCATTTTTGTTCCTAATTTTTTAACAATTTTGGTTTCATCTGCTATTATTAGCAATGTTTCTGAATTGTAGGCTATTACTTTCTCCATTAGATGAGCACCCCCCATTCCCTTTATTAAGCTTTTTTTTTCTAATAAAATTTCATCAGCTCCATCAATTGCAATGTCTAGATTTTTATTAAGTTTTGAAAAATTTGATTCATAAGGAATTTGTTCTTTTGAGAGTAAATATTTTGTATCACTACTTGTTGTGTAGAATTTTAAATTTTTTAAGCTACCCGATTTTATCTTTTCGCTTAGATATTTTATTGCATAATAAATAGTTGTACCTGTTCCGATTCCAAGGTTCATATTGCTTTTGATATAGTGATCAATTGCATGTTTTGCTACCAAAATTTTTTGATTTTCCATAAATTCTTTTCCTTGCTTGATAAACTTAAAGCTTAATGTATTTTAAAGTATATCATTATTTAATTACTAAGGTTTAAATCTTGACTAGATTTTATGCTAATTTATAATTATTAGTATTGGTAAATAAAATAATATGCTAGGAGATTTTATGTATAAATTAGTTTTAGTAAGACACGGAGAGAGTGAGTGGAATAAAGAAAATCTTTTTACTGGTTGGACAGATGTTAAACTTTCTGACAAGGGTATCGATGAGGCTGTTGAGGCGGGTTTGCTTCTCAAACAAGAAGGCTATTCTTTTGATATTGCTTTTAGTTCTTTGTTGTCAAGAGCTAATGACACTTTAAATATTATTTTGCGAGAATTAGGGCAATCTTATATTAGTGTAAAAAAAACCTGGAGATTAAATGAAAGGCACTATGGAGCTTTGCAAGGTTTAAATAAGTCAGAAACAGCTGCAAAATATGGGGAAGATAAGGTTTTAATTTGGAGACGTAGTTATGATGTGCCCCCAATGTCTTTGGATGAGTCTGATGATCGTCATCCCATAAAAGATCCAAGATATAAACATATCCCCAAAAGGGAACTTCCTTCAACAGAGTGCCTTAAAGATACTGTTGCAAGAGTTATTCCTTATTGGACTGATGAGATTGCAAAAGAAGTTCTTGAAGGTAAAAAAGTTATTGTTGCTGCTCACGGTAATTCTTTAAGAGCGCTTGTTAAATATTTTGACAATTTAAGTGAAGAAGATGTTTTAAAGCTTAACATTCCCACAGGCATTCCTTTAGTTTACGAATTAGATAAAGATTTAAATCCCATTAAACATTACTATCTAGGTGATGAGAGCAAAATTAAAAAGGCAATGGAATCTGTTGCTAGTCAAGGAAAGTTAAAGTAACGATTTATTTGTATTAAAGTGTAAATAAGTCATATAATTATGACTTATTTTTTATTAATTTTAAGGCTTAAACGTATTTGCTTGTAATCTTTTCAAAGCGATCAATACCAATTATTTTGATAAATCCAGCTAATTTGGGCCCTTTTTCTTTGTCAATTAAAATTTTATAAATTTGTTTAAAAAATAAAGCAGGTTCTATATTATTTTCTCTTGAAATTTTATATATTTCGTTTTGAATGTCTTGTTCTGTGGCAACTTCAAAATTTTTCTTTAAAAAATCCAAAAGTTCATTAATTGCTTTTTTGCTATTTTCTTCTAGTATTTCCATATTATCAAATTTAGATCTTAATGAAAATTTGAAATCTTCGGGTGCAAAATCTCTTATCCAATTAATTGCGCAATTTATTTTATTTATTAGTTTGTCTTTTTGATCTTCTTGAACGTTTTTCAAGTAATTTAAAATTTTATTTATATTATTTTCAAATATTTGACTGATTACACTTAAATGTCTGAATCCGACCTGATAAGGGATTCTTTTGCTTGGCATGTATGGTTGAGATAGTTCGTAAATTCTTTTAAATGCTCTTTTTTTTTCTTCTTTTACATCTTCTACTCCATAGTAGATTCTCTCAAATTTGTCGTAATCTTCGTATATTTTAATTACATCAAGATCAAATGAGATTGAAAATTCAGTATTTGGTTTAGTAGCAGCAAATAAAAACCTTGTGACTTCGGGTGTATAGACCTCAAGAACATCTTTGAGCGATATGACATCTCCCGATGAGGAGGATATTTTTCCACCACGTCCTTTTATTGAAATAAAGTCATATTGAAATGTTACAGGAGGGCTACCTTGAAAAATTTTTACAATATTTTTAGATGTATCAAAACTGCCGCCACTGCTGTGGTGGTCTTTTCCTGCAGGCTCAAAGTCAACTTTTTCATATTTCCATCTCATAGGCCAATCTATTCTCCAAGGAAGTTTAATGGCCCATGTGGTTCTTATGTCTAGAGATTCTTGATTTCCACATTCACATGAATACTCAACAGAGTAATGATTGTCATAATTATTTACAGTTGTTGTGTCTCTATTGCATTTTGTACAAAATACACTGATTGGATACCAATTTTCTTCAAGCTTTGAGGTTCTGTATTCGTTTAATGCTTCAGACAGTTCTTTTTTATGATCAAGTGCAAATTTTATTTGGCTTGCATAAGCGTTGCTGGTATATTGTTTGCTTTGGTCGATGAATTCAGGATTGATCCCAACTACAGGCAGATATTTTTCAAATTCAATTTCATTAGCCCTTGCATAACTTGTTTTGTGGCTTCTTGTGTCAGGGACCCTTGTTATTGCTTGTCTTAAATAAGTTGTAAGAAGTTCTTGTTCTGGCATATTTTTGGGAACTTTTCGAAATACGTCGTAATTATCCCAAGAATAAATAAACCTTACTTTTGATCCAGAGTCTCTTAGTGCTCTTGCTACAAGGTCTACCGAAATAACTTCTCTAAAATTGCCAATGTGCACAGTTCCAGATGGAGTAATTCCCGATGCTACTGTGTATAAGTTTTTTGGACCTTTTTCTTTTTTTATTTTTTCTGCGTAAAAATCTGCCCAGTGTGCTGTTTTCACATTTTATTCCTAATTTAAATTTAGGTAAATTTTAGCATTTTGTTTTTCAAGTTTCAAGAATTTAAAAAAATGCAGTTTAATGTTTGTTAATTTATAAGTCTTTTTATTAGCTTATCTTCTTTGTTCCAATTTTTTTTAAGTTTTACCTGTAAGAATAGGTTGCATTTTGTTTCAAAAATTTTTGCAATTGTTTTTCTTGCCCTTTCTCCTATTGATTTTATTTCTTTTCCGTTTTTTCCTACAATTATTCCTTTTTGACTTTCATTGGCTACAAAAATATTTGCTCTGATAAAAAGACTTCCTTTTTTATTTTCTAAGGTATCAATATCCACATACAAAGAATAGGGGAGTTCTTCTTTTAGGTTTTCAATAGCTTTTTCCCTTATTATTTCACTAATTCTAAAATTTATTTCTTGATCGGTGTAGTATTCTTGTGGATAATAAAGTGGGCCTTCTGAAAAATTTTCATAAATTTTATTTTTTAGTTCTTCTGTGTTAATTTTTTTTTCAGCAGATATTTTAATTATATTACTATCTTCTATTCCTTTTTCTTTTAGAAATTGCGTTATTTCTTTTATTTTTGTGTTTTTAAGGTCAATTTTATTAAGTATTACTAAAAATTTAATTTTAGAGTTTTTAATTATTTCTAACATTTTATTTTCTTCTTCTCCAGGTTTGTCTTGAATGTCTATTATGTATAAAATGAGTTCAACTTCTCCTATTGAAGAGTGGATATTTTTCATCATTGCAATATTAAACTTTTTTTTACTCAGATGAAATCCCGGTGTGTCTATAAAAATAATTTGTCCTCTGTCGTCCGTAAAGATTCCTTTTATATTATTTCTAGTTGTTTGCGGAATAGGGGATATTATTGATATTTTATGTCCGCATATTGAATTTAAAAGGGTAGATTTTCCAGTTGATGGTCTACCAAGTATTGCTGCAAATCCCGATTTCATGTTTTAGTATTCCTTAAATATGTAATATTCATATATTTTTTATTATAATTAATTATATAGTATTTTAAATACTTATTTTTAAGTAAAATTTGAGGAATTTTCGTTTGGCAAAGGTAAATTTTGAAGTTTTTTGCGAGCAATGTGGCGAAAAAGTTGGACTTAATCGATCTGTTTGTCCCAACTGTGCTGCTAAGCTTGGTGATATCGAATGTCCAAATTGTAGGCATGTAGGTCCAGTTTCTGCTTTTGGAGAAGGTTGTCCTAATTGTCACTACAGTCCTTTTCAAGAACTTAAAGAAAAGCCCTTTAAAAGAAAAGAAAGAGCAAGAATGGTAAGTGATAGAGCAGCTTCTAAGACCTTTGTAAGGCTTTTCCATTTTGGGATTAATATTGATATTTTGCTTTATTTATTTTCAAGTTTTTTATTTGTTATACTTTTTCTTTATATTGTTTATGGCTAAAGGCTTTGTATGGGTATTACAGTTTTTTATTTATTTTCTATTTTTGCATCTTTTGTTCTGGGTTCTAGCATGGATTCTGTTAAAGAGAATGTTCTCAAGAGCACTATTTTTTATTATGATGTTGAAGAAGTTGAATTTCCTTATGCTAGGAAGCAGACTTTACAATTTATTGCTAAAACCCATTTAAAATATGCTGTTTTTAATTTTGACAAAAATAAAATGTTTTCGTACACTTTTGTTTTTGATAAAAAATTAATATCTCAGTATGCAATTTTTATTGAGGTAAAGAAAAAGTTTGGCGAGGCTACACTAGTAACGCCTTTGAATTATTTATGGGATCTTGGTGATTCTATTATTGTTTTAAATAAAAATATTTTAAGAATTACTTTAAAATCTTATATTTCAAATTATAATAAATGATTTTTAATAAGGCTGATAATTGAAAAAAATTTTAAAACGGTTTTTGTTTTTAGTTTTGTCGATGTCTTTTTTATCTTTTGCTGATCATTTTTACGATAAAGAAATTATGATAAATGGGGTTAAGTTTTTTGTAAAAATAGCATCTAATGAGCTTGATAGGGCAAAAGGTTACATGGGTGCTCAAAAAGTTGAATATGGCAATGGAATGCTTTTTGTTTTTAAAAAAGATCAAAATTTGTCTTTTTGGATGGAAAATACACCTTTGCTGCTTGAAATAGCTTATATTGATTCAAGTGGAATTATTAAAGAGATTTATGATTTAGAGCCGTACTCTAGGGCAAATGTTAATTCTCTTTATAAGGTAAGGTATGCTCTTGAGCTTCCAAGGGGCTCATTTTCTAAATTTCAAATAAAAATAGGTGACAAGGTTCATTTTTGCTTTGATGTTAATTCTTTATTAGTAGAATGATTTTGAAATTATTGGGCTTTGATTTCTTGAAGTTCTTCTTCTATTTGATCTTCTTTAAGTTCGTTATTAGATTCTTTTGTTGAATTTGTTTTTTCTTGCTTTAAGGTGGGCTGTTCATTTGATTCATTTGTATTGTTATTTTCTTCATTATTATCAATGTTTTCGTTGTTGGTTGTTATTATTTTTTTGAAAATACTTATTGTTGAGGCAATCTCATCAATTGCATCAAGCAAAAATGTATCATTTGCAAATTCTTCTGCTTTTACAATATATACCAAAGAGTTGATTCCTCTTTCTGCATTATGAATAATCTCCCACGATCCAAATACTCTGTTATTATAACTATCGCTCATAAGCGAGTCAGATATTTCTTTTATTTTTGGTGTGTTTATATCAAATACTTTAACAATTCCAAATATTTCTCTTATCTTTGAATTTTTATATGAGTTTAGTCTTGATCTGATGATTACTTCTTCTTTTTCGTTATTGTTTATATCTTTAAATGCTATAAAGTCATTTTCTGAGTCTATTTTATATTCAATTTTGTTTTTATCTAAAAATTTTTTAATTCTCTTGTCGTACTGTATATTCTTATGATTGCAAGAAATGAGTGCAAAAATGATAATGATCATGCCGTAGAATAATGTATTAATATTCATTATTCTTGCAATTAGCATTGTATTATGTAACATATGATTATTATAATTTAATTATAAGGATTTTAAAAGTAATTTATGCGTCTTCCAGGTAGTGGCTATTCATATACTGTTATTCAATCTAAAAATAATTATTCACAAAAATCTTCTTTTGGAATTTCTTTTGTAATATTAAGCAGAGGAACAAAAATTTTTAGAGAAGATTTGTTTGAATTTTTATCAAATTTTGACTTTATAAGAGAAATAATTTCAATTGAAAAACAGAGCAATAGAAGTTCTTTGCAGTTTATTTCAGAAAGTTATGGTAAGTTAAAATTTATTTTACTTTCTGACGATTTGAATTCTGGGGAAAAGGTTAATTTAGCAATGAAAGAATCCAGCTGTGATTTTGTTTTTGTTTTGCAAAGTGATATGTACTTGTTAAATCCCTTTTGGATTCCAAATATATTCGATGAAATAGTAAAAAAAAATGTTCTTCTTGTTGGTGGGGAGTTTTTTGATAAAGAAGAGGAAATGATTCCTTCAATTTTTCTTCCCAGCATAGATAAAAAGCAAAAGTTTAAGGTAATTTTAGTAAATTCTGAGAAAGACTATGAAAAAACTTTGATTACCATGGATTATTGCGGACTTTATTCTAAAGAGAAATTTTTACAGCTTGGAGGTTTTGACGCAAGAATTCAAAATGAATATTTTCAAAGAATAGATTTTGGACTAAGAGCTATTTATTTTGGGGAGCATGTTTATATTTATAGAAAGCTGAGAATCCAGTATACTGCATTAAATTCGCCAGAAAATTTAACCAAAAGCAAAAGTTTTTTGATTTTTTTGCTTAAGAATTATGTCCCAATTTTTGTTGGAAATGGCGTTGTTTTTTCTTTTTTAAGGTTTTGCAAAATTTGTTTAAAATACAAAATTAATCCTTTTCTCTTCCAAAAAGAGTTTAAGGAGATAAAAGGTGAGATTACTAAAAATAGCTTAAGATTCAAAGGAGACTTAAAGAGTGCCATTGAGCTTTGGGAAAATGATATTATTGATTGATTTGATTTTGTTTTCATATTTAAGCTTGTATTCTAAGACCCCCGATTATTTAAATGTTCTTGATTTTTTTGATACTAATGTTTTTAGGTTTGATTTTAACATTGAAAATGATGTTTTTACAATTGAAAATGATAAGGGATATTTGAAGTTTAGGGTAGGCTTTGAATATGCGCTTACATCTTCTGGTTATTATATGTTTGTAGACCCAATTATTGACATTCGTGGAGAAATTTTAATAAGTCAAAAGGTATTAAAACAAATTGAAAATTATTTTAGTTCTCTTAAAGACTATAATAAACCCAGAATTACTTCAATAATCATTGATCCTGGACATGGCGGGCATGATACTGGTGCTGTTGTGACTTTAAAGATAAATGGTTATGACGTTGTGCTTCAGGAAAAAGATTTTGCATTAACCTATTCTATATATTTGTCTAAAATTTTAAGTAATTATTTTGTAAATAAAAATATTTTGTTAACTCGTATAAATGATGTTTATTTAACTTTAAAAGAACGGTCGGAATTTGCAAATGCAATAAAGCCAAATTTCCCCAATAATGTTATATTTTTATCTATACATGCTAATGATGCTCCAAACGGTGAAGCTAGAGGAGTTGAGTTTTGGTATCTTCCTAAGGATTCAAAAAGAGAAGTTATTAAAGATTTTAAGGGATATGATATTAAAGGTAATAGATACTTAAGCGAGCTTAATGATATACTAGATATTAAATATAAATATGAATCAAAAAGATTGGCTGAAATTTTGTATAAAGTGTTTAAAAATGAGTTAAGCGAAACTAATATTAGGCCAATCAGAAAAGAGCAATGGTTTGTAATAAAAAACAGCAGTATGCCTGCTGTGTTGATTGAAATGGGGTTTTTATCCAATATTTTAGATGCTAAATTAATTTTGGATTATAATTACATGAGCAAGTTTAATATTCTAATACTTAAAGCTTTAATGGAATTTATAAATTTTTATGAAAAATAATATTTCGGATATATTTTTTAAATATAATGTAGTGATTTATAAATTTTTAAATTCAAAAAAAGAGCATATGATTAGGGTGCTTTTGGGGTCTTTGGCAGTAAGCTTTTTGTTTTCTATTTGTATGGTTTTTTTAAATTATGATAATCTTTTTTCAAAAAAGGTTTTTTATTTTCATTCTAGCAAGGGATTTGTTGCTAATTTAAGATATTTAAGAGATGAACAAAATTTGAAAGATAATTTAGATCTTTTAGTAAAAGATTTTCTTTTAGGAAGCAATGAAGGGTTTTCTTTTGGGTTTTTATTAAGTGATTCAAGATTTTTATATTCTTTTTTAAAGAATGGAGTTTATTATGTAAATCTTTCAAGAGAATTTTATGATTCTTTTAATAATGGTGATTATAATGAATCTAATGAATCTTTTGATGTTAAGGTCAATCTTTTTGCTATGTCTTTAATAAAAACAATGCGCTTTAACTATCCTGGTAAGATAAAAAAGATTGTTATTCTTGTTGAAGGGTGTATCTTAAAGGAGCAAAGTTGATAAATTAAATTTTACTAATAAAAATAATTAAAAAACGAAAATTTTATAAAAGATTTATATATATAAGGAGTTGGTTTACATGAAAAGGAAAGCTAAAAGTATTTTATTTTTTTTATTATCCACTGTTCTTTTTGCTCAAGAGACTGATGGATTAGCAGAGGGTTCTAAAAGGGCAGAGCCTGGAGAATTAGTTTTAGATTTTGCCGAGCTTGCAAGAGATCCAAGTTCAACTAGACTTGATCTTACAAATTATGTTGATTATGTATATTCGGGCGCTTCTGGTATTGTTAAGCCGGAAGATATGGTTGTAGATCTTGGGATAAATAATTGGAGCGTTTTACTTACTCCTTCTGCAAGGTTGCAGGCTTACGTTAAAAATTCAGTTGTTGCGCCCGCTGTTGTTAAGAGTGAGTCAAAAAGGTACGCAGGTGATACTATTTTAGGGGTAAGAGTTTTGTTTCCAAGCTATTCTCAATCATCTGCTATGATTATGCCACCATTTAAAATTCCTTTTTATTCAGGGGAAAGTGGCAATCAATTTTTAGGCAAAGGTCTTATTGATAACATTAAAACCATGAAAGAAATTAAGGTATCTGTTTATAGTTTAGGGTATGAGATAGATCTTGAGGTTTTATTTGAAGATATGAATGGCATGGAATATGCTTATTCTATGGGTACTTTAAAGTTTAAAGGGTGGGCTGATTTAATTTGGTCAAATCCTAACTATATTCCTAATATATCATCCAGAATTATTAAAGACGATGTTCCAAATTATCCTCTTGCTTCAAGTAAAATGAGATTTAAGGCTTTTAGAGTTTCAAAGTCACACAGTTCAAAAGAGCAAAATTTCATCTTTTATGTTAAAGATTTAAGAGTTCTTTATGATAAGTTGAGTGTTTCAATAGATTCTGATATTGACAGTGAGTCTGTATTTAAAGTTTATGAGACTAGCGGAACTGAATCCCTTCGTAAATTAAAGGCACACGAAACTTTTAAAAGAGTTTTAAAGCTTAGAGAAAAAATTTCTATGCCTGAAGGCTCTTTCCAAAACTTTGTAGAAAAGATTGAGAGTGAAAAACCTGAAGAATCATCTCCGAAAAATTAGGTTTAAATTAATATGTAAAGCTACCTAAAAGGTTTGCTTTACATATTAAAATAATAGGAAATAGTATATGGAAATATTAGATTTGGAAAATGAAGAGCTTTTAGGAGTTTTTTTTGAAGAAGCTCAAAATCTTGTAGATATCCTTGAAGAGAATATTATGTCATTAGAGGATGATCCTAATAATTCTGATACTATTGATGAAATATTCAGGGCAGCTCATACTTTAAAAGGAAGCTCTGCTTCTCTTGATATGATGGAGTTATCTGATTTTACCCATATTGTCGAAGATGTTTTTGATGCTATTAGAGATGGTAAGGTAAATATAAATAATGATCTTGTTGATCTGCTTTTAAGTTCATTAGATGTTATCAAGGAAATGCTTGCGCTTCGTATTGATGGCAAGGTTTATTTAAATGACATAAGTGATCTTAAAAGCAAATTAAAGCAATTTTTAGTAATTGATGATCAGACTTTTATTAAGAGATTTGATGGAAATTCAATTAAAAACAATTTTTGTCTTTCAGAATCAGATCTTGAGGAGATAAGAGAAGGGCTAGGAATTGGACAAAAGGTTTTAAGGATCAGTGTTGTTTTTAATTCAAATAGCAATTCTGAAGTTGAAAATAGTGGGCTAAAAATATTTAATATTTTAAAAAATTTAGGATCTGTACTTCATACAATTCCTAAATATGAGCAAATCATAGAGGATAAATTTTTAAAAAGGGTTGATTATTATCTGATATATTCAGATATAGAAGGCGTGAAAAAAAGTTTAGATTCTTTAAATTTAATTGAAAGCTATTTGGTTGATGAATTTAACGTAAAAGAAGAATTAAAAAAGCTTGCAGATGAAGAGATTAAAGATGTTGATTTAGATTCCAATTTTGTTTTAAATGATAATTTTGATTTTACAGAGGATGAGATTTCTGATTTATTACTTGAGGTTGAAAATCAAAAGTTATTTAAAGTTAGATTGGATTTTGTAAAAGACAATCCTATGGCTACTATTAGTGGGCTTCAAATGCTTCAAGCATTAAAAAGTCTTGGTAAAATTTTCAAGTCTATCCCAGATTCTAGCGAATTATTGGCAGATAAGTTTTTTGATTTTGTAATATATTACTTAATATCAAATACCAGTGAAGAAAGTATTGCTAAAAAGATTAATTTACCAGATGTTGTTAGTCATTTTGAAATCAAAAATGTTAATTTAGAATCTTTAAAGAGCGTAAGGCTAAAAGAAGATGATGAAGCACCTTTTAAGGAAAATAAAAATATTAAGAAAAATAGTCCAATTAGTGTTAATTTAATTAGAATAGATAGCAAAAAAATAGATTACATATTAAATCTTGTCAGTGAGGCTGTAATAAGTAAATCATCTTATAATCAAATAAATTCAGAAATGATTACATTATTTTATAATTTTAATTATTTTTATGATTATCAAGAAAGTTTTCAGAGAAACTTTTTAATTGATTTAAAGATAGTTTTCAAAGATGCAGGCTTAACATTAGAAGATGAGATCGAATCACATATTAATTCTTTGATGAGTTTTAAAATGGAAAAGGCTCTTAAGGATATATCTGAATTGAGAAATTCTTTTTTCAGACTTCTTCAAAATTTTAAAATGACCTCTGGGCGGCTGTCAAGAATAATTACAGATTTGCATGAGAGTGTTTTAAAAACCAGAATGTTACCAATATCTAATATATTTTCAAGGTTTACAAGAGTCGTAAGAGATCTTTCAAAGAAATTAAATAAGATTGTGAATCTTAAAATGGAAGGGGAAGAAACTGAGCTTGATAAGTCTGTTATAGATGACCTTGTAGATCCTTTGATGCATTGTGTTAGAAATTCAATGGATCATGGCCTTGAAACAGTTGAAGAGAGAGTTAAAAGGGGAAAGAGCAAAGCAGGTACTATAATTTTGCGTGCCAAGAATGAAGGTAATGTAATATCAATTGAGATTGAAGATGATGGGATTGGTATAGATCCAAAGGTCATTAGGCGCAAATTAATTGAAAAGGGAACAATAAAAGAAGATGCAATTTACTCTGATTTTGAACTTATTAACTTAATTTTTGCTCCTGGGTTTTCAACAGCAGTTCAAGTGACAGACCTTTCAGGTAGAGGAGTTGGTCTTGACGTTGTGAAAAAAAGCATTGAAAAGCTTAATGGAACTATTTTGGTGGAATCAGAAATTGGTCTTGGAACAATTTTTAAAATTAAACTACCATTGACGTTAGTGATTATACAAGGTCTTTTAGTAAAGTCGGGGTCTGAGACTTATGTTATTCCTTTAAATAATGTTCTTGAAACTCATAGAATAACTGAACATGATATAAAATTGCTTGAAAATTATCATGAAGTTTATAATTTAAGAGATGAAGTCATTTCTGTTCTCAGGCTTGATAAACTTTTTAACATAACAAGGGATGATTCATTAATAGAAAAATTTTTAATAGTTGTTAATACTAGCAACATGAAGATAGCAATTGTTGTAGACTCTATTCTTGGTGAGGAAGATTTTGTAGTAAAGCCTATTAAGGATAAATTTTCATCAAGCGCGGGTATAGTTGGGGCTACTACGCTTGGCAATGGTAAGGTTGTATTGATAATTGATGTTTTTAAACTTTTTGATTTACAAAAGGATACTAAGGAGTGATCTCTTGTGCAGATAAAAGAAATTTATTTTGGACCCAAAATTTTAGATGATAAAAATTCTAATTCTAAATTGACCAATTTTGATTTTAAAGTTGTTTCTTTTGAGCTTGGGTCGGATCATTATTTAGTAGACATTATGCAGGTTAAAGAAATTAGAAAATCTAGTAATTTTACTTATGTTCCAAATGCCAAAAAGTATGTTGCTGGGCTTGATAATTTACGGGGTGAAATAATTCCTATTATAGATCTTAGAATAATGTTTAATTTAGAATTTAATAAAAAAGATATTGAAGATATTATGGTTTTAAAAAACGAAGACCTTCTTATAGGGGTAATTGTTGATAAAATTAATAATGTTTTTTCAATAGATTCTAGCCTTATTCAAGATCCACATCCAGTTTTATCTCAGGATTCTTTAATAAACTATATAAAAGGCGTTGTAGATTATAACGAAAAGCTTTATATACTTCTTAATGTTTTTAAAATTTTTAATTATGGTGAAGAAGAAAAGTTATTAAAACCTGGTCAAAATTTTGTTGAAAAAAGCGACTTTGTAAGCGATTGTGATAATTTAGATATACTAGAAAATTCTAAGAATGATTTTTCCAATAAGGTTTCTTCAAAAAATGATGGTAACAATGAAAATTCAACTCTAAACAATACTGCAGCTTTTAATTTGGAAAATATTAAAAAAAATCTTTTGAAATACTCGTTTAATGCTTCTTTGGTAAATGATGTGTTTTTGGAAAAAGTTGGAGTAAAATTTAATATGGTTGATACTGATTACTTGCCTTGCGATAGTTTTTTAAATGAATTTTATTCAAAATCATCGGGAAATTTGTGGGGAGCTGATTGTTTGGAAGAATTTAAAAATGAAATTGTTGAGAGTCGCTTAAGTTTTATGAATAACTTAAATTCTATTTTCAATGTATTGGAAATTGGTTGTGGTAGTGGAAAGGAGACTATGGCTTTAGCCAATGCTTTGTCTGAATATTATGTAAAACCTTTTAAGTTGACGGCCATTGATAATGATTTATCAAAAGTTGTTGAAACTTCTAGGTTGGTGTTTTCAGAGTCAGAAATTGGCATTAGTGAAATTTATAGTAGGAATTCTTTTGAACAAAGTCCCGGAGTTTATAAATTTAAGTCAGAAATCCTAAGTAATGTTTTGTTTGAATATTCCGATGCTCTTTTTTCAGATTTGCCTGATAATTTGGGAATGGTTTTTTTAAAAGATGTTTTATGTTTCTTGGATAGTAAAGATCAGATTTTAATTTTAAATATCATTGCTTCCAAAGCTATTAAAGGGGCTCTTTTGGTTTTGGGAGATAACGAAGAGCTTAAAAATAATGATGTTTTTATAAAAGAGAAATCCACAAAATATTTTAACTTGTACAGGAAAGTCTAAAGGAGAAATTAATGAGAATAGATTATATAGAGCCATTTTTGGATGCTGCTTCTTCGGTTTTAAGAGATATGTTGCTTGTTGAGAATATAGAAATGGGTAAGCCCGGGCTTAAGTCGATAAATCAAAAGATAAAAGGTGTTTCTGTAATAGTAGGGCTTGCTGGGTCTGTTGAGGGCAGTATAATTATTGATATGGACATAGAAACAGCTCTTTTTGTTGCTTCTAAATTAAATTTTGAAGAGTATGATGATTTTGACGATGAAGAAACAAAAGAGATGGTTGCTGCAACTCTAACTGAGGTTGGCAATATTATTGCTGGAAATTTTGTTACCACTTTGCATGCCAAGGGTTTTGTATTTGATATAACCCCCCCAGCTTTTATTTATGGAGAAAATATGAAAATAAGTAATAAAGGTTCTGAGGCTTTAATTGTTCCTTTTTCTTTGCCTGATGGTAAAATTATAGAAGTTAATATTGCAATAAGAGAGAGGGTTTGATATGAAAAAAATTCTTTTTATTAGAAGAGAGAGGTTAATATGATTCAAAAGACTACAATTGCTGCAGATTCTTCATCTAAGCCTAGAGGAATCAATTATGATACAGGCATTCCTTTTAATGTTTTAATTGTTGATGACTCTGTTTTTACCGTAAAGCAGCTTACTCAAATTTTTACATCAGAGGGCTTTAATATTATTGATACGGCAGCTGATGGAGAAGAGGCTGTGATAAAATACAAGAATCATTATCCTAATATTGATATTGTCACTCTTGATATTACTATGCCCAAAATGGATGGAATAACTTGTCTTTCTAATATTATGGAATTTGATAAAAATGCTAGAGTGATAATGATATCTGCTTTAGGCAAGGAACAATTAGTTAAGGATTGCTTAATAAAAGGAGCAAAAACATTTATTGTTAAACCATTAGATAGGGCAAAGGTTCTTCAAAGAGTAATGTCTGTATTTGTTAAATAAATTATTTATAAAAAAAGTTCAAGCTTTAATTTTATTATTTTCATTCCCTTGGGAAAAAAATCATTTCATTACTTATTTTATCTAAATTCTTTAAAAAATAAGTAATGTTAAGGTTAAATATTTTTAGAGGTTCTGCATTATTTTCTATGTAAAGTTCTAATTTGTAAAATCCTTTTTTTGTATATATTAGTGAATGGCTTTTAAAAATTCCATTTATATTTTTGATTTTAAATATTTTATATTTTAAAAATTTTTTATCAATGAGTTCGCTTTGAATTAGATATTTATTTGCTTCTTTGTAGTTTGAATTTAATAAGCTGTAGTTAGTTTTATTGAGCATTATGCTTTTTACAAAATGTTCTGTTAGTTTATAAATATTTTTTTCTATTTCGCTTGTTGGAAAATTGGTATAGTATTCTTTTTCTAAAATTAAATTATAAGACGAATATTTTTTTATTTCTTCATCTGCTCTTTTTTCAATTGAAATGTCCAAAAGTCTGGCATTAAGTGGAAAATCTAACAATGCAAGCAGCATTATAATTATTTGAATTTTCATTTTATTTCCTGGTTTTTATTAATTATTTTTTTTACTTTTTCAATTTCTAAAGGTATTTTGCTTTTTCGCTTTGAGTTTAGTTTTTCTTTTAGCAAGAGATTGTTAAATGATTTTGCAAGTTCATATACTTTTTCTTCGCTTAAAGTAAAAGGAATTTGAATTTTTCGATATTCTAATGGGTCTTGTAAAATTTTTGTCATTAAAATAATAGGATTTAAAAAGCTTGCTTTAAAAAATTTATAAAAATTCATTAAAAAAATAGTAAATGATGCAAACAATGTAAATAGAAAAATTCCAAGAATAGAATCGCTTTTTCTTTGCAAATATTTATCTATATAAAATTTTGTTTTCTCCATTTCTATTACTCTATATTCACTGGGACTGTAGTAAACAAATATTTCGTCTGATTTTGAGTATATTATGTCATCTTTTTCCTTGATTATTAAGATGAAGGGATATTTTTCTTTAATGTAAGCTTTTTCATTTATTATTGATATATTTTTAATGATATTAAATTCTTGTTTTTCTGGTATTGAATTTACAATTTTTGAGCTTGATATTATTATAAAAAATGTAAATGGTATTAATAAGCTCATTGAAAATGTCCTAGCAAATGCTATTAGTATTAGGTTCTTTTCTTTTGAATTGTAATATATTTCTATTATTAGGTCATTAAACCTAAGAAGTCTTAAAAATCTTAACTTGAAAAGTGATAGCATTATTGGATTTAATATTGTTTCATGGGCGACAATTATGTTTTTAAGCTGATATGAGCTATAAAACGCTAAAGGAATAAGGCAGTGGATTATATCGAAGAATAGATTGTTTCTGACGTAGATTTCTAATCTTTGGGAAAGGTAGGCCTTGGTTATTTTGTATAAAAAAATGAAAATAAAAATTGTGTCAAATAGAAACCCAAGAAATATTAGTGCAAATCGTATTTTGTATGGTAAAAAAAGAATTATTGAGAGTTCTTCGATTAAAAGTTCAAATATTGAAAAAATTATTATTGCTTTTAAGAAAATTGAAAATTTTTTTACCATTTATTTACCTTGGCTATTTCTGATAATTCTTTAATTATTCTTGAATCATATTCTCTAGAGCCCGACTGTTTTATTGAAAACCAACTTTCATCATACCCAATAAAACCTTTAACCGGATTGTTTTTGTATTTTGGAGTTCTTGCTCTGGCTGAAAAAATGGCAATTAATGTTGAAATTGGAGACATTGTTTGTAAGGTCTCATATTTGAAAAAGCTTTCAATTATAAGCTTAGCTGTCTTTTCGTCTAGAAAGTCGGTATCATTGCTTATTGCTTTTGAAGTGGATTCAATGTTTTTAGTAGTAAGCTCTATTCCTTTTTCAAAGCAGTATTTAATTACCAATACTTTTAAGAGAAGTAGTATCTTTATATAATTTTTTATGATGTCTGATGAATAAAGTGCTTTATTTTCCTTTTGTATTAAGTATATTGTATAAGAGTTTTTTCCTTCAAATAGTTTGTTTATATAAAAAGTAATGTATCCATTGCTTATGGTATTAAAATTATAAAAGAATTCTTTTCTTAAAGATGAGTTGACTTTGACAAAGTTAAATATCAAATTTAAGTCGTTTTTTGTCAATTCTTTACTAAAAAGAGGCTTTACAATGTTAAAATCAATAGCTTCAATGCCAGATAAAACAAATGGGGTAATCATTATATCTGTTTTATCCTTGACGTATTGAATTAGGTCTTTTATTTCTGATTCAAAATCATTTTTGATAAATGTAGCAATTGTTTTTTTGTTTTCTTTTAAATAGTTGAGTATTTCAATTTCTTTTTCTATGGCAGATAAACTTTTTATACTTTCATGATTGAATAGATAATGATATAAATAAGGAAAATATGGTTTTGTATTCATTTTATTAGGTCCAATAGTTCAAGTGGATTGTGTATTATATGTTTTGCTCCACTTTCTTTTAATTCTTGAACACTTCTAAATCCCCAAGAAACCCCTATTGGCATAAATCCAGCGTTTAGTGCGGTTAGCATATCCACATCGCTGTCTCCAATATATGCAATTTCTTCTTTTTGGGCATTTAATTCTAATATCATATCAAGGGCATTTTCAGGATCTGGCTTTGGTGGAAAATTTTTTGAATAACCCCTGATTTCAAAAAACAATATATTTCCAAAAATATTTTTCACCAAATTTATTAATTCTTCGTGGTTCTTATTGCTTAAAATTCCAATTGGAATGTTAAGCTTATTCATAGTTTCTAAAAGGGGTTTTATATTTTCATATGGTTTTGTTTGGAATGAAAGGTTTTTATTGTATTCTTTAACAAATTCTTTGTAAAGTTTTTCTTGTAAATTAGGATTATCATGTTCAAGAGATAATAGCTTTAGAGTGTCTATTACAAACTTGTTAAATCCTCTGCCAACAAGGGCATTGAATTTGCTTAGTTCTATTTTACTGTATCCTAAGTTTGAAAGAGCAGAATTCATTGAGAATGCAATATCCATTATACTATTTACCAGTGTTCCATCCATATCAAAAATGCAGGCTTTGATTTTCATAATACTCTCTTTTGTAATAATTTATTTATTCTTTTATTTTAACATTAATTTGCTCTCTTTATTAAGGTTTTTATATTTTAAGCATTTTTATTTATTAGCAATTAATTTTTATAGATAATTTATTTTGTTTATTAAAATTTAAAATGCTATTGAAAATATAAATTTTAAGCTTTATTATATTTCATTAGAATAGAATATTGTAAGTCATTTATGTTTGATATTTATATTAGGATTAAAGCTTGATGAAAGAAGATGTACTAGTATTAGAAAATATTACAAAAAAGTATGGTGATTTTGTTGCCAATGATAATGTTTCTATTAAATTTAAGGCAGGCGAAGTTCATGCTATTCTTGGAGAAAATGGTGCTGGAAAGACTACCTTAATGAAAACTATTTATGGGATTCATCAAGTAAATAGTGGTCGAATTATTTTAAAAGGTCAAGAAATAAACTTTAAGGATTCAAGCGAAGCTATTCGAAATGGGATTGGAATGGTTTTCCAACACTTTATGTTAATTCCGCAATTTACTGCTGTTCAAAACATTATTTTGGGATATGAAAATTCAAAATTTGGTTTTCTTGATTACAAACAAGCTAGAAAAAAGATAAGTTCTCTTTCGGAAAAGTATGGTTTAAAGATAGATTTAGAAAAAAGGGTTGAAGACTTGAGTGTTGGCATGGAACAAAAAATAGAGATATTGAAAGTTCTTTATCGAAATGCAGATATTATTATTTTTGATGAACCTACAGCAGTGCTTGCTCCAAGTGAAGTTGATGATTTTATAAATATTTTAAAGGTACTCGCCCAAGAGGGTCATACTGTAATACTTATTACCCATAAAATAAAAGAAATTAGATCTATTGCAAAGAAATGTACAATTATGCGTCTTGGGAAGGTTGTAAAAACTGTTAATATTGCTGATATTGATGACAAAGATCTTACAAAATTAATGATAGGAAAAGAAGTTGCACTTCGCTCATCTAAAATTAAATTTGAAAATCATTTTAATATTCTTGAAATAAAGAATTTAAGTGTTAAAGATGAGAGAGGAGTTTTAAAAGTTAAAGACGTTAATCTTGATCTGAGAAATGGAGAAATTCTTGGAATATCAGGTATTGAGGGGAGTGGTCAGGAGGATTTAGTTGATGCAATTTTGGGTTTGAAAAGCATATTTAAGGGCGATATTTTGAAAAAAAATTCTTCGGGGAATTTGGAATCTTTAAAAGGTTTAACTATTAAACAAAGAATAGATAAAAAAATTGGCAATATTCCTTCGGACAGGCAAAAACACGGCCTTATTTTAGAATTCAATGTTATGCAAAATATTGGACTTAAGAGCTTTGATAATCCTGATTATTTGAGATTAAAAACAATTCATTTGAAGAGTAATTTTGATTTAAAATTCAATTTTTTCAATTTTATTAAAAGACAATTCAATAAGTTTAAAAAACAATTTGTGGGGTTTGATCTTAATATTTTAAGAAAATTGAGCAATCAACTTGTAAGTCATTTTGATATTAGACCAAGAGATATTTTAAGCAAGGTAAAGCATTTATCCGGAGGTAATCAACAAAAAGTTATTGTTGCTCGTGAGATTAGTTTAGAGCCAGATATTCTTTTGGCTATTCAGCCTACAAGAGGCCTTGATGTTGGAGCTGTTGAGAATATTTACAAAAGAATAATAGAGCAAAGAGATGCGGGTAGATCTGTTTTATTGGTTTCTCTTGAACTTGATGAGCTTGTTAATGTTTGTGACAGGATAGCTGTAATGCATGGTGGAAGAATAGTGGGCATTTTAGAGGATAATTTTGATATTGATGTTATTGGTAAAATGATGATAGGCTTAAGCTAAATGACAATTAGTAAAAACGTATTTAGTAAATTTATTTTGAAATTTTTAAATTCTTCAGCATTTGTTAGTGTATTTGCTCTATTTGTTGGATTTTTAATTGTTGGGCTAGTGGTGATGGGGCTTGGTCATTCTCCTTTTAGAATGTATTTTATAATATTAGAAATTATTTTTTCTTCTCCCAAACATTTAGGTTATGTTTTAAGTTATTCAGCTCCTTTGATTTTTACAGGTCTTTCTATTGGTATTTCTTTAAAAGCGGGTCTTTTTAATATTGGGGTTGAAGGCCAGTTTATACTAGGATCTATTGTTGCTTTAATAGCATCAGTTTTACTTGATTTGCCTCCAATTTTACATGTAATTACTATTTTTATTATTACTTTTTTAGCTTCAGGCAGTTTAGGAATTTTAATCGGATATTTAAAAGCCAAATTCAATATTAGCGAAGTGATTTCAGGAATAATGTTTAATTGGATATTATTTCATTTAAATAATATAATTTTAGATTTTAGTTTTATTAAAAGAGATAATAGTGATTTTTCAAAACCCATTAAAGAAAGCGCATATATTGATTTTTTAGCTTCTTGGAAGCTCTCACCAGAAGGTCTTGCTTATAGATCTTCTCATCCTTTTGTTAATGAGCTTTTAAAAGCACCTCTTCATTTTGGAATAATTTTAGGTATAATTTTTGCTATTTTAATATGGTTTTTACTTAATAAAACTATTATTGGATTTAAAATAAATGCCACAGGAAGTAATATTGAAGCTTCAAGATGTATGGGTATTAATGTAAAAGCTGTGCTAATTTTTTCAATGTTTCTCTCAGCAGCTGTTGCAGGTCTTGCTGGTGCTATTCAACTTATGGGTGTTAATAAAGCTATATTTAAGCTTTCTTATATGCAAGGAATTGGTTTTAATGGGATAGCTGCTTCTCTTATGGGAAACAATTCGCCAATTGGCATAATATTTTCTAGCATTCTTTTTTCTATATTGCTTTATGGAAGCAGTAGAGTTCAAAGTTTAATGGGCCTTCCATCTTCAATTGTATCTTTGATGATGGGAATAATTGTTCTTGTAATTTCTGCTAGCTATTTTTTAAATAAAATTGTTTTAAAAGGTGTTAAGCGTGTCAAATATAATAATATTCTTGATTAGTGAAACTTTAATAAATTCTCAAACCTTAATTTTAGCTGGTCTTGGGGGTCTTATAAGCGAGAAAAGTGGAATTATTAATATTGGACTTGAAGGAATAATGACAATAGGAGCATTTTCAGGAGCTACAGTTGCATATTTTACAAATGATCCATTGTTTTCAATTTTTGCTGGTGGGCTAGCAGGGCTTGTTCTTGCTATTTTGCACGCTGTTTTTACAATTTTTTTAAAATCAGATCAAATTATAACCGGAATGGCACTTAATTTTTTAGGACCCGCTATTGCTGTTTTTATAAGCACTTTGATTTTTTCTTCTATTTCAACTCCGCCTATAGAAATAAAGTTGCCGATACTTTTTGATGGAATTTTAAACAAAACATCTTTTATTTTTCAAATTTTTGGCAAAAGATATTCTGTATACATTGCAATCCTAAGTGTGGTTTTGTTTCATATTGTTTTCAAATACACTAAAATTGGGCTTAGAATTAATGCAAGTGGTGAAAATCCAGAGGTATTAGAGTCTGTTGGAGTTAGTGTAAATAAAATTAGATTTTTTTGCGTTCTTTTGAGTGGTTTTTTAGCAGGGGTTTCAGGTGCTGTTCTTACAACGGTGGTTGCATCAAGTTATGTGCAAGGGGTTACAGGTGGACAAGGTTTTATTGCTATTGTAATGTTGATTTTTGGAAAATGGACGCCTTTGGGAGTTTTAATAGGCAGTTTTTTGTTTTCATTTGTGAAAACTTTGGCAATTGTTTTGGCTCAATTACCCTTTTTTTCTTTAATAATGCCTCCCAAAATGTTAGTGATTACCCCATATTTAATTATTATTCTAAGTCTTATCTTTTTTTCAAAAAAAAATTATGCGCCTAAGTTCTTAGGAATAACCTATAAAAAGCATTAGCAGTTAATAATAATAGTTTATAATTTGTTTTTCATGTTGTGAAAATTCTTTTATTTTTTTGAGAGTTTTTGATTTTTTGCTGTAAATTTTTTTTTGATACCCTTTGGTCTTGAGTTTATTTGATTAAATAAGTAGGTGATTTGTGAGGTAGTTTATTATGTTATTGAAGCTTAAATACAGGTTTGTTGGATTTTTATTATTGTTTTTAATTTTTATACTGCTACTTTTTTCCACGATTTTTAATTTTGTTTTATGCGGTTATTTAGAAGATTATTATAAGCAGCTTACAAGGGCGCAAGTAAGAAGAGCAGCTTTTTCTTTGCAATCTTTTTTAGACACCCTGCATGTCATAATCAATGGTGCAGCTTCTAATTTGGCACTTGAAACCATATCAGAATTTGCAATGTCTGAGAATAGAGGAAAAGATTTCTCTGAGTCGGAATTGATAGATTTAAGAAAAAATCCAAAATTTGTTATTGACTCTGTAAAGGTGAGCAAAAAATATCGACAATACTTATACAATTTTATGGCCAATCTTAAAAATGATACCCTTTTTGAAGAATTCGCTTTTTTTGATTTTGAAGGGAGAGTAATTGTTAGCACAAGACATGAGAATAATATGGATTTTGGTCATTCTGAGGCTAATACCAATTATTTTAAAAAAGCTGTTGAGGATTATAGGCAAAACCAATTAAAATTTATAGGTTGGTATTCAAATCTTTCTGAAGGAATATCCGCAGAAGTTGCTATTAGGTCTAAACAAAGCGAAAAAAAGGCTTTTGCAATAATTGTACCTGTATATTCCCCAGAAGATAAACTTGTTTGTGGGTATTTGGCCGGATATTTGCTTAATGATATTGTGGCAGATAGTTTTGATAGATTTAGATTCGGTTTTTATAAAAGAGGCAATTTTATTTATGTGGATCCCAACAATATAGCAGTTAATCCTTTTGAAGAATATAATGAAACCAGCAGGGTTAGTTCTAAATTTTTGAATGTTCTTAAAGATGTTTTCTCTAAGCCCCCTTTTCCATCAAACATTGCCAGTGAAGTGTCGGTTTACACTATTGATAGAATACTTTTGTCCGAAATGGGAGAAGATTGTTATTATGCAATGTTGCCCATAAGTAGTAAATTGGGAGAAAAGAGTGGAGTACTTATTGCTAGGCTTCCTTATAAGGATATTTACGGAGTAATATCTAGTCTAAGATTTCAGTATATTTTATATTCAGTCTTAGGCATTATAGCATTAAGTATTGTTCTTTCAATTAGAATAGACAGGATTATTAGTTTTCGTTTAAACGCAATTAGAGTTCTAGTTCAAGATATGGTTAAGGGCAATTTAGATAAAGATTATGCTCTTGATGATGATGAAAATACTCTTGATGAACTTGGCATGTTAAGTCTTCAGGTTGTTAAAATGAAAAAAGCTATTTCTGTAGCAATTTCTAGTGTTTTGAGAAATATTAGCTATGTAAATAAGGCAAGTTTAGAAGTTGCCAGTTCAAGTCAAAATTTAAGCTCTAGTGCATTGCAACAGGCATCTGCTCTTGAAGAAATGTCAGCTAATGTTGAGCAAATAGCCTCAGGTGTCAACATGAGCGCCAATAATTCTTATGAAACAGAACAAATAGCTTTAAAGACGAATGAAAATTCTCAGATAGGTGGTAGGGCCGTTGAAGAATCTGTTATTGCTATGCAAGACATTGTGGAGAAAGTTAGTGTTATTGAAGAGATAGCTAGAAAAACCAATTTACTTGCTTTGAATGCGGCTATTGAAGCTGCAAGAGCAGGAGATGAGGGAAAGGGATTTGCTGTTGTGGCCAGTGAGATTAGAAAGTTGGCTGATTTGAGTAAAATTTCTGCTCTTGAGATTGGAGAGTTAGTTGAAGATAACTCTAAGGTAGCAACTGAAGCGGGAGTGATCTTTAAAGAAATGCTACCCGAAATTGAAGAAACGGCTAATCTTGTTAAGAAGATTTCAGAAGGTAGCTCTAAGCAAAGCGATCAGATTGCTCAATTTAAAATGGCTTTAGATCAGGTTGGAGAAGTTGTTCAATCTTCAGCTTCAAGCAGTGAGCAGCTTTCTAGTATGTCCGATAAAATGTTAGAAAAGTCTAAGGAACTTAGAAAATCTGTATTATTTTTCAAAATTAAAGATTCTAAAATTGAAAATCCAGAAAATGATGATTATGATTTCAGGTTAATAGATTGTCCTGAAAATTCTTTTAAAGATGAAAATCAAAATTTGAAAAGCAATGGAATTTCTACTTCAAATGCCAGTGGGCATAATAATTATTCTTTAGATATTGAGAGCGAATCTTCTGTAAGAACTATTAATAAGCGAGTTGATCCTAAAAAAGCTATCGATATTGCTGATAAGGATTTAAATTTTGATGATGATTTTTCAGAGTTTTAGAATTTATTTTTTGTAAAAGAGGTGGTTAGTATGAAGCTTAAAGCTAGGATGTTGCTACTTGTTCTTATTCTGATAGCATTCTTTATATCAATTTTGTTTTTTGCTTTTGGAATGCTTATTAATAGTAAATTGGTGGATCAACAGTTTAATCTTATGATAAATCTTATTGAAAGCATTAAAAGTTCTTTTAATCTTTACATCTCTTCAATGGAAGAGAAAGTTAGGGTTAGTTCCATGTATTTCAACTCTGCTGAAAAATTTAATGAGGCTAGTAAAATTAAATCCAAAAGGTTGAGCTTTATTTCAGATCAATCTGAAATTCTTATTCAAACCGGTAGTAATATGATGGTTACAGACAAAGAAGGTAAAATAGTGTTTACTACGGCGGTTAAGGATAATAGTGATTTTGGCAAATCTATTGGGGATAGAGAATATTTTACAAAACTTAAGGAGTCTAATAGTATTGTTTACAATTCCTTTGTCATGTTGGCAGATCCCGGGTCTATTGAGGAGTCTTTACTTAAAGATATTTCCAAGATAAAAAATAAAAAAGGTCAGATTCCTTACATATTAATAGGTATGCCATTAAGAGATTTTGAAACAGATAACATTTTTGGTTATTTTATGTTTCTTTATTCAATGGATTATATATATAGGTCTTTTAGAGGGATTAATTTTGGAATACTCTCTAGCGGTCGTGCGCTAGCTTATGATACTACGGGTAGATTGTTGGTTCATCATGTAGTATTGCCAGGTGATATTTTGACTGATATTAGTGCTTCTTATTCCAATATTATTAAGAAAACATCTGAAGATTTGTTGCAAAAGAATAAAGAAATTTCAACTGTTTATTATTATGATCCTAAAAGCAATAAGAAATATGTGGGAATTAGTCAAAAGGTGTTATTAAACTTGTCTAATAATAAATTTATTCTTTTAATGAGAACTTCAGAGGACGATTTTTATTACATGTCACGAGCTACAACTATAATCTTAGCAATTAGTTTTGTATTTACATTACTTATGCTTGCTATTGCAACTCTTTATCTTGTGAAAAAGTTAAGCTCTTCTTTGAATAAGATACTGGAATATTCTGAGAGACTTGCTTCTGGTAATTTTACTGCTGATATTAATTTTGGCAAATGGGATACTGTAGAGCTTTACAGTTTGTACGAAGGGCTTGAGCAGTTGAGAACCAATTTTTCTTCAGTTGCAAAAGGAGTTATTGAAAATCTAGATTATCTTTATGAAAATGCAATTCAAATAGCAAATGCAAGCCAGAATTTAAGTTCTGGCGCTGTTGAGCAGGCTTCTACTTTAGAGCAAATGACAGCAAATATTGAGCAAATTTCACAAGGTGTTTCTGAGAATACTGAAAATGCAGCTACTACTGAAAAAATTGCTGTTAATACTAATGAAAGGACTAAAGAGGGGCATAAATCTGTTGTTAAGGCTATTGAGGCAATGACTGTAATTACTGAAAAAATTGGAATTATTGATGAGATAACAAGGCAAACCAATTTGCTTGCTTTAAATGCCTCGATTGAAGCTGCACGAGTGGGAGAAAAGGGCAAGGGATTTGAAGTGGTAGCTGCTGAGGTTAGAAAGCTTGCAGATCAAAGCAAAGAATCAGCAAGAGAGATTATTGATATTGCAAACAGAAGTTTAACTGTTGCAAGTCGTGCTGGGGAAAATTTTGAACAAATAGTTCCTGGTATGGAACAAACAGCCAGACTTGTAAAAAATATTTCTAATGAAAGTTATAAGCAAAGTGTTCAAATAGAGCAATTTAAAAATGCAATAGAGCAGGTTAGTCAGTTAGTCCAAACTACAGCCTCAAGCAGTGAAGAGCTTTCTGCAATGTCTGAAAAGATGTTAGAGAGTGTAAAAGATTTAAAAGAATCTGTTGATTATTTTAAGATCGAAAAGTAAGTAGAAGATTGAAAAATCTTCTCTAACTTTTTGGGCGGATTATTATTCTATGATTTTAAAAATTTTAGCACCCCCCAGGCATTCTGTGTTTTTATAAAAAATTGCAAATTGTCCTGGGGAGATTCCTTGATCTTTTTTGTTTAAAGAAATTTCCATTAAGTTATTTGTAATAAGTTTTAATTTGCATGAGTATTTCTTTTCGCCATGTCTTATTTTAATTTTGAAATTTTCAAAGTTCGTAGGTGTGTCGTTTATCCAATGTATTTCGTGAACTAAAAATTTGCGTTTTGCTTGTTTTAAATAATTCTCGTTATGGGATATGTATATAATATTTTTTTCCAGATCTTTTTCTATGACGAACCATGGCCCGTTGCTAAGTTTTATTCCTCTTCTTTGTCCAACTGTAAAAAACCAATATCCGTTGTGAATTCCTATTATTTTTCCCGTTTCTTTTTCAATTATATTTCCCTTTTTCTCTCCAAGATGGTATTTGATAAATTCGTTATATTTAATTTTTCCTAAAAAGCAAATACCCTGACTATCTTTTCTATCTTTGTTGGGTAAATTTATGTTTTTAGCTATTTGTCTTACTTCGCTTTTAAGTAATGTGCCTAAGGGAAAGTATAGTTTTGACATTTGTTTTTGAGAGAGATGAGATAAAAAGTAGCTTTGGTCTTTAATTTTATCTTTTGCCTGTTTTAATAAAAATTTACTTTCTTTTATTTGTATTTTAGCGTAATGTCCCGTTACAACCAAATCATATTGGCTATTGATTTTCTCAAAAAATGCTCCAAACTTTATCCTTTGATTGCAAAAAATATCTGGACTTGGGGTATTGCCATTTTTAAGTTCTTCAATAGTATAGCTTACTACTTTGTTATAATATTCTTTTTGAAAGTTTATTATTTCATACGGTACATTAAATTTGTTGCATATAGCTTCAACATAATTTAAATCTTCTTGCCAAGGGCAGTTTCCAATATAAGACAGTTCATCTTCAACCCAGATTTTTAAATAGTAGCATTTTATATTTGAATATCCTTTGTTTATAATTCTATAAAGGGCAACAGAACTGTCGACTCCTCCAGATAAAAGCACGGCTATTTTCATAAACTTCCATTTTTAGGTTTTATTATATAAGATTTTGCTAATTTTTGTAAATTATAATATAATACTTAAGGCCATTAATTCATTGAGGAGTATATGAGAATAGGTATTAGTGATATTAGAATTTTTTTACCTTTAAATTATTTAGATTTTTCTGTTCTTTTGGAAAATCCTTTATATTTTTCTAATGAAGTTTTTTTTAAAAAAATCAATAGAGCAATAGATGCAACCTTGCAAAAAGGTTTTAGGTTTACCAGTCCTAATGAGGATAGTGTAACCATGGCAAGTTCGGCTGTTAAGCTTATTTTTGACAACAATAATCTTGATTTAAGCAAAATTAGAATACTTTTGGGTGGAACTGAAACAGGCGTTGATCATTCAAAGGCCATTTCTTCTTATGTTTTTGGAGCCTTAAAGCAATCTGGTATTTGTCTGGGAAATAATTTTCTAACTTTCCAGGTTCAACATGCGTGTGCTGGTGCTGCTATGTCTTTGCACACTGTGGCAAGTGTTTTAAGCCATTCCAATAATTCTGAATACGGCATAGTTTTTTCTTCAGATATTGCACATTATAGCAATCTTACTACGGCTGAGATTACCCAAGGAGCCGGCGCAACTGCAATTTTGATTGAAAAAAATCCAAAGCTACTTTCGATCAATTTATCTGAATTTGGAGTTTATACTGATGATGTTGACGATTTTTTTAGGCCTTTTGGAAGTGTTGAGGCTAAGGTGCGAGGTCAGTATTCAGTTGAATGTTACAATAATGCAAACGAAAATGCTTTAAGAGATTTTGCTTTCAAAAAGCAACTTAGTATGAAAGATTTATTTTCTAATTATAGGTTTGTTTTGCATGTTCCTTTTGCTAAAATGCCAATAGATTCAATGCATTATATTTTGAAAAAATATTATAGCGATGACGAATCTGTTAGAAATGCTTATTTAGAATCAATAGATTTTTACGATGGAGTTGAAGCTGCTATGGAAGTGGGAAATTTGTATACAGGTTCAATTTTTCTATCTTTAGCATTTTATTTAAAAAGAGTATTTTCCAAGAAAGATATTACAGGGGAAAAGATATTGTTTTGCTCTTATGGATCTGGCAATATTATGATTATTTATGAACTTACCATCGAAAAGAGTGCTTTTGATGTTATTAAATTATGGGATCTTGAAGGTCTTATAAAAAATAGAAATAATGCAAATTTTGAAGAATATAAAGATTTTTTTCAAAATAAAATAATTCCTGGTGAATCCAGAGGATTTTATTTAAAAGAACTAAGGAATGATGGATACCGAGTTTATGGGTATCGAGCCTAATATATTAGAAAATAAAAAAAGGCATATTGAGATTTGTTTAAATAAAAACGATGTTAAAGGTGGCTGTAATTTCTTAAAGTTTATTAAGCTAAAACACAATGCTCTTAGTGATTTTAATTTTTCCGAGATAAACATAAAAGAAGAGATATTTGGATACAATATTAGTATGCCTGTTTTTATTTCTTCCATGACAGGGGGCAGTAAAGAGGGGAATGACTTTAATAAATCTTTAGTTAGAATTGCAAATTATTTAAAAATTCCTATAGGGCTAGGTTCTTTTAAGCTTTTGTTTAAGTATCCCGAGTACATAAGAGACTTTACTCTTAAAAGGTATGCTCATAATATTCCTTTGTTTGCCAATGTTGGTGCTGTTCAGATTGTTGAATTTGGTATTTCTAAAATAGCTGAAATGATTAAAAGATTAGAAGTTGATGCAATTATTGTTCATCTTAATGCAGGACAAGAATTGATGAAGGTTGATGGAGATAGAAATTTTAAAGGAATAAGAGAGTCAATAGCCAAATTGTCAGACTTTTTAAGTGTTCCATTGATTGTTAAAGAGACAGGTTTTGGAATTTCGCCAAAAGACGTTAAGGAATTGTTCAGCCTTGGTGCTTCTTATGTTGATCTTGCAGGGAGTGGTGGAACTAATTGGATTTTAGTAGAAGGCATGAAGAGTAATAATCTAAACATTGCATCTTGTTTTTCTGATTGGGGTATACCTTCGGTTTTTACTTTACTTAGTATTGATGATTCTCTAAAGGCTAATATTTTTGCATCTGGTGGATATGAGACGGGCATGGATATTGCTAAAGGCATTGCCCTTGGAGCCAGGCTTATAGGTGTTGCAGCAGTTGTTCTTAGGGCTTTTTATGATTCAGGAGAAGATGCTGTATTTGGTCTTTTTTCTGATTATGAACATATTTTAAAAATGTCTATGTTTTTAAGTGGAAGCAAAAGTTTATTAGAGTTTAGAAATAATAAGTATTTTTTAAGTAGTTATTTGCTTGATGAACTTGGAGTCTTTAAGCAGTTTTATGGAACTTAGTAAAAATTTTAGACATAAAAGCGTTTTAGAAAAAAGGCAAGAGATAAAAAGTTTTTTGGAATTATCTTATAAAGATTTTTTTTATAATAATGCCAATGAAGATTTTCTTTTTAATATGATAGAAAATTATATTGGATATTTATCTTTTCCTATTGGAATTGTAAAAAATTTGAAAATAAATGGCAAATACTATTCTTTGCCAATTGCAACAGAAGAATCTTCTGTTGTTGCTGCCCTAAATTTTGCGGCAAAGATTCTTGAAAATGCTGATTTAAGGTATTCTTTGGGTGAAGTGTTGGGAATTTCGCAAATTTATATAAAATCGGAAAAAGATTTAAGTAAAATTTTTGTTGACCTTGGTGATAAAATTAAGACTTGGATTGAACCTCTTTTAACCAATATGAATCAAAGGGGGGGTGGATTTAGAAGGTTGTCAACTAGGCACATTAAAGAATTAGGTATTCAAAAATTAAATATTTATGTGGATACTTGTGATGCTATGGGTGCTAATTTGCTAAACTCAATTGCAGAGCGTGTAGCAGAATTTATTTTTTTAGAATTCGGATATGAGTGTGTTTTAAAAGTTTTAAGCAATGATATTAGTGAATTTACAGCCAAAGCCCGTTTTGTTTTAGATTTTAAGCATTTGCTACCGGGTAAAGAGGATTCTTGGAATTTGGCTAAAAAAATTGAACTTATTTCTAGTATAGGTTTTTACGAAGAGGAGCGAGCTGTTACTAATAATAAAGGTATTATGAATGGAATTACAGGGGTGTGTCTTGCAACTTTTAATGACACAAGAGCTCTTGAGGCCTCTGTTCATAAATTTGCTTCAAAAAGCGGCAAATATTTTCCCCTTAGTAAATTTTATACTACTGACAATGCTTTAGTTGGAGAAATTGAAATTCCTTTGCAAGTTGGAACTAAAGGTGGGGTTATATCTTTTAATGAAGCTTCAATTTTAAGTTTTAAAATTATGAATGTAAATAGTAAGAGCGAATTTATTGGTATTCTCTCTTGTGTTGGACTTGCTAGTAATTTTGCAGCATTAAGGGCTCTTGCATTTAATGGGATTCAAAAGGGTCATATGAGATTGCATGTTAATAAAATACTCCATCTTTTAAAGACAAAATATAATATTTCTGATTTTGAAAAAGACAAATTATTATTGGAAATGGAAAGAATGAATATTTATTCTTTTGATTTTGCTTTTAAAATTTTGAAGAAAATAAGGTTAGAGAATGAAAATAAAGTGTAAAGTTCATGCAAGCTTAGCTTTAATTAAATATTGGGGGAAAAAGGATGTTTTTTTAAACATTCCAGCTACTTCCAGTCTTGCTGTTAGTGTTGACAAGTTTTATTCAATAAGTGAGCTTGAACTTTCAAATCGAGATGAAATAATTTTAAATTCAAAGCCAGTTATATTAAAAAATAGAGAAAAGGTGTTTTTTGATTATGCAAGAAAAATTCTTAATGAACCAAATGTTAGATTTAAAATTAAAAGTAAAAACAATTTCCCGACAGCAGCAGGCCTTGCAAGTTCAAGTTCAGGTTTTGCTTCTATTGCTGCTTGTATTTTGAAATATTTTAATAAATATTCTTGTAATAGCGCATCTAATCTTGCAAGAGTAGGATCGGCTTCTGCGGCAAGGGCTATTTACGGGGGGTTTACTATTTTAAAAGAGGGTTCAAAAGAATCTTTTCAATTAAGAGATCAATCTTATTTTAATGATTTGCGAATAATATTTGCCATAATTGATAGTAATGAAAAAGAATTGTCTTCAAGAGCCGCAATGAATATTTGCAAACGGCATAAATTTTATTATGATGCTTGGATTGCCTCTAGTAAAAAGATTTTTAAAGACGCTTTATATTTTTTTTTAAAAAAAGATTTTATACATTTTGGAGCAACTATTGTAAAAAGTTATCAGAATATGTTTGCCTTAATGTTTGCATCTTCTATTTTTTATTTTAAAAATAGTACAATAGATTTAATTAGGTATGCTGCTGATTTGAGAAATGAGGGGATTTTTGTATTTGAGACGATGGATGCAGGCCCCCAAGTAAAGTTTCTTTGTTTGGAGGAAAATTTAAATACTATTTTAAAAGGACTTAAGCAAAATTTTACTGGCATTGATTTTATTGTTTCAAAGGTTGGGTGTGACTTAGAATGGATTTGATTAGTTTTTCTGTACCCGGAAATTTACTTTTAATGGGGGAGTATACTATTTTAGAGGAAAAGGGATTGGGGTTGGCAATTGCCATCAACAAGAGAGCATTTTTTTCTTTTAAAAAGAGCGATTCTTGGCGCTTTTTTAGTAAAAAGAAAAAAATAGACGATTTTTCTTTAATAGAAAATAGAAGCGATTTTGTTTTTAAAATGTTTGCTTACTTGAGTCAAAATTGTTTTTTTAATCTAGAGAATTTTGCGTATGATGTATATATTGATACAAGTAATTTTTTCTTTAATGATGGAACTAAAAAGGGATTTGGTTCAAGTGCTGTCGTTGCTATTGGCATAGTGTGTGGGCTTTTTTTAATTCACAATGCTACCAATGTTGTTGAGAAAGGTGAAATTTTTAAATATTGTTTGGAAGCTTACAGGTATTCTCAAGGAGGAATAGGCAGTGGATATGATATTGCTACTAGTATTTTTGGGGGTGTTATTGAGTTTGAAGGCGGCTTTAATCCTAAATGCAGGCAGCTGGGTGCTGTAGAGTTTAATGATTTTTATTTGATGCAGGGTTTGCAAGCAATTAAAACTACTACGTCTATTTGTGAATACAATAAACATAGAAATTCTATTTTAGATTTTATATTGAAATGCAATTTGGAGATGAAAAAGCTTGTTTTAAATGCTAGCAATTCCAAATCCGCATTAATTTCTAGTTTAAGAAGGGCTAAAGAATTGGGATTGGCAATTGGAGAGGCAATAGGAGTTTCGGCAGCTTTGCCTTCAAGTTTTGATCACCTTTTAGGTCAATGTGATTTGATTAAAGCTTTGGGAGCCGGAAACGAAACTTTTTTAGTTTACAGGCCCAATATTGAAGCTTTTAATTTGTCAAAAATTATTTCAATTGTTTTAGAGAATGAAGGCATTAAGTTTGAAAGCGATAAATGCTAAGAATAAGAAAGCCTGCTAAAATATTGTTCTTAGGCGAACATAGCGCTGTTTATGGGTTCCCAGTTATTGGCGCTACAGTTCCAATTTATATGGATCTGATTTATAGTGTATCTAAAAATTGGAAATATTTAGGAAAACCCAGTACAAGATTAAATAGCCTTATAAGTTTTATTGTTTCAAATTATAGCAAAGTTAATCCTATTGAGTTTGATATAATTTCTGAAATTCCTATTGGAGTTGGTCTTGGTTCTTCTGCTAGTCTTAGTTTATGCTTTGCAGAATATATTACAAGTCATTTTGAATATAAGGATTGTAATAAAATTTTGTTGGCAAATCAAATTGAAAACATTTTTCATGGCAAATCTTCTGGAATGGATATTAGACTAATCGATCTTAATGGAACTTTTTATTTAGAGAAAAAAGAAAATGTTTTACATTCAAAGAAAATAAAAGATTCTGGTTTTTATTTTCTAATAGGAGCAATAAAAAGAGATTTAACAACTAAAGAAATAGTTGTTAATTTGAAAAAAGATCTATTATCAAATGCTTATTTATTTGTTTTTATTGAAAAGCTTGGCCTTGCCGTAAGCAATTCTTATGCTTCTTTTCAGAATAAGGATGTGTATTCTTTAGCTAATGAAATGAATATTGCACAATGTTGTTTAAAGCGTTTGGGGTTGTCTAATGATACTCTTGATTGGCTGATAAGTGAGGGAATCAAATTGGGCGCTCTTTCTGGTAAGTTAAGTGGCGCTGGTAAAGGAGGAGCATTTATTTTTCTTTTTGAAAGCCTAATAAAAGCTAATATAGTGCAAAAAGAATTAAATAACATGCTTAAAGATTCTAAAATAGATTTGCTTTTAAAGCTAAAGGTAATTGAGACTTAGATTATTTTTGGGCCCAGAGAGATTCGAACTCCCGACATCCTGCTTGTAAGGCAGGCGCTCTGACCAACTGAGCTATGAGCCCTTTTATTACTAATAAGTAGTATACAGTATAAGCTTTAATGGTGTCAATTCTTATATTTTCTTTTTCCAAAAAGAACTACAAATATATCTATATTGTCAGTCGTTTTTAATCTATAGCCACCTATTTTATCGGTATCTGTATTAATAAGAGCTTCTTTGTGGCTTGGACTATTAAGCCATGCATTAACTACTCTGTTAAGTTCAATTCCTGATGCCAGTATTTCTCTTGTTAAATTAAAGGATTGATCGTATTTATGTATTCTTTGCATTGGGGTTGTGCCAAAAAGGGTGTGAGTTATTGTTCTATTTTCTCCCAGTTTAATGGCATATTCTTTTGCAACTTTTTCAAGGGTATCATCTATTTCTAGATGGTTTAGATTTAATTTTTTTCTCAATTCAGCAATTTCTGAATATAGAATTTTCATATCTTCTTTTGTATCTATTTTATGCATTGTACTTAAATTGCATGCTTGAGATAAAAACAGTGTAAAAATTATAATCAATTTTTTCATTAAATATCCTTTTTATTTATTATGGTATTAAAACCATAATTATATCTCATTATGTATTATAATAATTATATAAAGGAGATAGTTATGGAAAAGTATTTAAGCTATATAAAAAAGGATGATTTAGACGCAATACAATTAAAATTACAAGAATTGTTAGCAAGTTTGCATATTTTTTATTCTAATTTAAGAGGTATTCATTGGAATATAAAAGATACCAATTTCTTTGTTATTCACAAAAAAACTCAAAAACTTTATGAATATATTGAAAAAATTATTGATATTGTTGCAGAACGCTCAAGAATGCTTGGATATGATTCTGAATTTAGATATTCTGAGTTTATGAAAAAATCCTTTATTAAGGAGCTTGATATTGAATCAACTTCTAATTTTTTGCCCTCAATGGAAAGCATTGTTTGCAGTCTTACTGAGATTTTGAAGAATATTTTTGGAATGAGAAAATTAATTGATACTGCTGGTGATTATGGTACTGCTAATATTATGGATGATATCATGAGTGATCTTGAGAAACATTTATGGATGCATAAGGCATTGCTTGAAAATTGCGATTGTTTTTGTCACGATGAGAATGAAAGCAAATGTTGCGAGTGTGATGCAAAATAGCAATTTTATTAAAAGGTTTAACCTGTGCTAATGAATTTATCTGCATTGAGGCTGTGGTAGTTGTTGGGGATTTATGAGTATTAGAAATATTGGAATTATGGCTCATATTGACGCTGGAAAAACTACTACCACAGAAAGAATTATTTATTATACTGGCAAAAGTCATAAAATGGGGGATGTAGATTCAGGAAACACTATTACTGACTGGATGCCTCAAGAGCAAGAAAGAGGAATTACTATTAGTTCAGCTGCCATTACTTGTCATTGGAAGGATTGCCAAATAAACATTATTGATACTCCTGGGCATGTGGATTTTACAGCAGAAGTTGAAAGATCTCTTCGAGTTCTTGATGGGGGTATTGTTATTTTTAGCGCTGTTGATGGAATTCAGGCCCAAACAGAAACTGTATGGAAACAGGCAGAAAAATACGAAATCCCACGACTTGCTTATGTTAATAAGATGGATAGAATAGGTGCTGATTTTTTTAAAGTTGTGGGAGATATTGAAAATAAATTTAAAACTATTCCTTTGGTTTTGCAAATTCCAATTGGAAATGAAAGCAATTTTGAAGGAGTAGTTGATATTATTTTAAATAAAGAGCTTCATTTTTCAATGGAAAATGGAATTCCAAAATTAACTTATAGTCAAATTAGAGAAGAATTTATTGAAAAAGTGATTCTTTTTAAAAAAAAATTAATAGACATTCTTAGCCAATTTAGTGAAGAAATTACTCAATTATTTCTTGAAGACAAAGAGATTGGTTTAGATATTATTAAAAGAGAGATTAGAAGAGGCACTATTTCTAGATTTATTATTCCTGTTTTAATGGGAACTAGTTTAAAAAATATTGGAATAGAACCTTTGATTGATTCGATTGTAGATTACTTGCCAAGTCCTTTTGAAAAAAGTTTTAGCGCTTTTTCTTTAGACACAAATAAAAAAATTTTAGTTGATCCTAATGAAAATAAAAAATTGTCAGCCCTTGTTTTTAAAGTTCAATATTCAAGCGTGATTGCTTCTCATCTTTATTTTGTTAGAGTTTATTCTGGCGAGATTAATCCTAATAAAAAAATTATCAATGCTTCAAATGGTAAGCGTGAAAAGTTTACAAAAATTTTTAGAGTTTTTTCAAATAAAAATGAACAAATAGATTTTGTAAAAACAGGCGATATTGGTGCTGTTTTGGGATTAAAGTTTTCTGTTACAGGAGATACTCTTGTTGAAGAGAATAATAATGTTTTACTTGAGGCTGTTATGTTTCCAGAGCCGGTTGTTTTAATGTCTGTTGAGCCTGAAAGATCATCAGATGAGGTTAGGCTTAAGGAAATTTTTGAAATAATATCTAAAGAAGATCCTACCTTTAGTTATTCTGAGAGTAAAGAAACAGGGCAATTAATTATATCTGGAATGGGTGAATTACATCTTGAGATTATTTTAACAAGAATTAAAGATGAATTTAATCTTAATGTTTATACAGGAAAGCCTCAAGTAAGTTACAGAGAAAGTGCTGGCAAAATTGTAAAAGAAGTTTTTGAGTTTAACAATATTTTTGCTGGCAAAAATATTGATTTTAAAATTGGAATGATCATTAAACCTTTGTCGCGGGGTGCGGGAAATAAAATTGATTTTGAATGTGGCATTGAACCTGTAATTAAGTCTGCAATATTGAGGGGAATTACATCTGCATTTGTAAGTGGAATTTTTGGATATCCCATTATTGATATTAATGTTAGTATTTTTTCTATTGTTTGTGGGGCCAATAAGATTAGCGAGAGTGCTTTTGAGTCAATTTCAGGATTTGCTTTTCATAGTATTTTTCAAAAATCAGATCCTATTAGACTTGAGCCAATAATGTTATTAGAAATTAGAACACCCATTGAGCATACAGGCGAAATTATTTCTACATTAAATGTTATGGGGGGTGTTATTCATTCAGTTAGCAATATTGGAGAGTATGACTTGATAAAATCAGAGGCGGCGTTTGAGAAACTTTTTGGGTATGCTTCTATTTTGAGAAGTTCTACTAAAGGAAGGGGCAGTTTTACTATGGAATTTTCTTATTTTAAGGAAAAATTAAGTTAAAGTTAGTGGTTTTTAAGGCAAAATGGCTTTTCTTGTATTTATTATTTTTAAATCCAATTAATTTTATTGATGAGTTTTTATGTAAAAATGATTTTATTCCCTTTTTTGTTAAGCTTTAAGTTTTTGATATTTTATGAATGTGATATTATGATGTAAAATGTTTTTTAGCCTTATAAAGGCATGTTTGTCTTTTAAGAATAGATAAAATATTGTATTGGTTTTTTTGATATGATATTTTATAATATTTTTTTTATTTTAAAAATAAAGGAGGTGTATTATGCAGGGTGAAAATATGGTTTCAATTAGAGGCGGAAATAGAAGAAAAATTCTTCTTAGTTTGAAAAATATGCAATATTCAAGAACAGACCTGGCTCGTAAGTTAAGCTTGACAAATGCTGCAGTTACTATTTTGACTAATCAAATGATAAAAGAAAATCTTTTGATTGAAGTTGGCTCTAGGGTGTCTGATGTTAAAAAACATGGACGAAAAGAAATACTTCTCGATATTAATAAAGATTATGCGTATTCAATGGGAGTTATTATTTCTAGCAATTATTTTCAAATAGGTATTGCCAATCTTAAATGCGAGGTTTTAATAAGCGAGACTCATTCTTTTGAGCCCCCAGTTAGCGCTTATGATATTTTAGAAAAAATAAAAGATCATATGATAGAAATTATTTGGAAACATAATTTCTCAAGAGATAAGTTTATTGGCTTAGGCTTTAGTATTACAGGGTTAATAAAGGATAAAGAATTGGGCATTGTTAATGATAGCTATGGATCGTGGATTGAAAAAGATGTTCCTGTTAAGAGAATACTTGAGGAATACTTTTCACTAACAGTTTATCTTGAAAGTTATGTTAAAAATTTATCTCTTGCTGAATTTATGGGTAAAAATATAGATAATATTATGTTTTTTGACTACACAGATACTGCTGAACTTTCGATTTGGTCAGGCGGCAATGTTTACCCTGGTTTTAATAATAAATCAGGTATGGTTAGTCACATGATAATTGATTATGAGGGAGAAAAAAATTGTCCAACTTGTGGTAATAAGGGTTGTGTCAATATGCTAATATCTAATTTTGCTTTGCAGAGATTGATTTCCAAAGAATTTATGAATGGTGAGATTCCTGAGCTTTATGAAAAGTATGAGGGCAGATTGAAAAAGGTTACAATATATGACATTTTTTCTCTTTATGAAAAATATGATTTTATAAATAAAATTATGCAAGATACTGTTAAATATTTGGCAATAATTATTATTAATATTCAAAGAATGCTTGATTTTAATTATTTAGTACTCTATGGTCAAAGTTTTAAATTAAAAGCTTTTTTTGATTTGTTAAAAGAAGAGATTAAAAAGCTCAATAAAGAGAATATAGTATTAAAGCTTAGTTCATTAGATACTGAAGTTTCTGTTGTTGGGCCCGCTTCCAGTGTTATTTTTAATAAATTTTATTTGACTGGAGGAGATATTGATTAATATTGCCTTTTTTTGTATCTTATATTTGACAAGATTATTTTTGAGAATAAGGGTTGTTTTTAATGCTTGAAAGTTTGGGGTCAAATTTTAGAAATTTTATAAACTATCTTTCTGGAAAATCTACGATAAATGATAAAAACATTGCAGAGGCTATTGAGATTATTAAAAATTCTTTAGTTGATGCTGATGTTAACTTAAGAGTTATAAGGCGTTTTTTAAATTCTATAATTGAAGAATCCAAGGGAGTAAAAGTTTTAAGGGGCATTGATCCTAAATCTCAGTTTATTAAAATTGTCAATGATAATCTTGTTAAATTTTTGGGAGGCAAAAATTATGAGCTTAGTTTACATCCTGCCAATAAGCAATCTTATATTCTTATGTTGGGACTTCAAGGTTCTGGCAAGACCACGACATGCGCCAAGCTTTCTTTAAAGCTTAAAAAGGAAAATAGAAAAGTACTTCTTGTAGCTGCTGATACTTTTAGAGCGGCGGCCGTAGAACAGTTAAAAATATTGGGTGGTCAAGTAGGTGTTCCAGTATTTTCAATTGAAGGGGAAAAAGATCCTATTAAAATTGTTAAAGCGTCTATGAAGTTTGCTGAATCTAATTTTTTTGATTCTGTAATAGTTGATACTAGAGGACGACTTGAAATTGAATCTTTGTTGGTTGAAGAGATAAAAAAAATAAAGGGGATTTTGCGACCCGCAGAAACCATTTTAGTAGTAGACTCTATGATGGGGCAAGTTGCTGTAAATATTGCTAAGGAATTTAATGAGAATGTTGGACTTACCGGTGCAATATTTTCTAAGTTTGATTCAGATACTAGGGGGGGAGCTGTATTATCTTTTAAAAGTATTTGTGCAGTTCCCATTAAATTTATTGGTGTTGGAGAGAAAATCGAAGATCTTGATTCCTTTTACCCAGAAAGAATTGCTTCTAGAATTCTTGGCATGGGGGATGTTGTTAGTCTTGTAGAGAAGGTTCAAAGTGTTGTTGACAAAGAAGAGGCTATTAAGCTTGAAGAAAAAATTAATAAAGCCAGTTTTAATTTTGAAGATTATCTGAGTCAATTTAGGCGCATTAGACAAGTAGGAGGGTTTTCTAATTTTGTAAGTTTTTTACCAGGTGTTTCAAAATCAATGCTGAATAGCAATAATTTAAATGAAGAAAGTTTTAATAAAGAAGAAGCTATTATTCTTTCTATGACTAAAAAAGAAAGAATAAATCCAGTGATTTTGAATAATCCCTCAAGAAAAAAAAGAATAGCCATGGGAAGTGGAACAACTGTTTTTGATGTTAATAAGCTCATAAAAAAGTTTAGTCAAGCAACTTTGATTATGAAAAAAATGAAAAATAAAGATTTTCAAAATAAGATTGCATCCCTTTTGGGAAAATAAGGAGGAATAAATTTGAGCGTTAAGATAAGATTGAAAAGAATGGGAGCTAAAAAAAGACCTTATTATAGGGTTGTAGTTATGAATTCTACGTCTCCTAGAGATGGTAGAGCAATTGAAGAACTTGGTTATTATCATCCTGTTGAAAAGCAAAACCAAATAAAAATTAAGGAAGATAGAATGAAAGATTGGATAAGCAAGGGAGCAATTTTAAGTGATACAGTGAAAATGCTTTTAAATAAAAACAACTTGAATGCGAAAAGTCAGGAGGTTTAAATGAAAGAGTATGGGAATGAGATTGAACTTATAGAGTTTATAGTAAAGTCTCTTGTAGATAAAGAAGATGAAGTAAAGTTAAATGTAATTGAAGGGGAAAAATCAACTATTTTGGAATTAAGGGTTTCTCAAAGTGATGTGGGCAAGATAATCGGAAGACGGGGTCGTATTGCGCGGGCTATTAGAACTTTGCTTGGAGCTTGTGCTGCCAAAACCAATAGGCGAGTGCAATTGGAAATTTTAGATTAATCTATGTTTATTAAAGGCGTTATATTATCGTCTTATGGAGTTAATGGGTATGCTAGGGTTAAAAGCATATCCAATAATTTTTGTGATTTTATTAATCTAAAAAACAATAAAGTTCTTTTAAAAAAAAGCAATAGTTCCAGTGTTGAAGTTAAAGTTGTAGATGTTAATATAAAGGGTAATTCCTTATTTTTGAAGTTTGAAGAGATTGATACTCCAGAGGCAGTTAGGCCGCTGATTGGTTTTGAATTGTGGGTTGATGATTCGCTTGCATCGAGTTTAAAAGAAGGCGAATATTATTTAGGAAAGCTTATTGGCTATGCCATTGTTAATAATAATAAAAAACTAGGAGAAGTTGTAGCTTTCTTTGAATATTTAAATAGTGTATTTCTTGAGGTCAGAGTGGGTATTAAATTTTTCTTTATTCCCTTTTTAAGTATATATATTGGAGATATAAATACTCAAGAAAAAACAATTGAGCTTAAGGTTCTAGATCTTTTAAAATGAAATTTACGGTTTTATCCCTTTTTCCAGCAATAATTAAGCCATTTTTTGAAAATTCAATAATGAAAAAAGCTATTAATAAGGGAATAGTAAGTTTTGAGCTTGTTGATGTTAGAGATTTTTCAAAAGATAAGCATAAAAGATGTGATGATTTGCCTTATGGAGGCGGTGCTGGGATGGTATTGAAGGCCGAACCGATTTCTTTTGCTCTTGAGCATGTAGAGTCTGCCAAGAAAACGACAATATTTTTAAGTCCTTCTGGGATAAAGTATAGCCAAGAGTTGGCGTATTCCTTGTCAAAAAGAGAAGAAATTGTTATAATTTGTGGAAGATATGAAGGAATTGATCAACGTATTATAGATTTGTATGTTGATTTTGAGATTTCTATTGGAGATTATGTTTTATCTTCAGGAGAGATTGCAGCTCTTGTTTTAATAGATAGTGTATATAGGTTGCTAGATGGAGTAATAAATCCCAATTCTTTATTAGAAGAATCATTTGGTGTAAAAAATGGATTGCTTGAATATCCTCATTATACCAGGCCCTATGATTTTAAGGGGATAAAGGTCCCAGAAGTTCTTCTTTCGGGACATCATGCAAATATAAAGAATTGGAGGCTTGTTAAAGCTAGAGAAAAAACTAAGAAAAATAGATATGATTTATACCTTAAATATTTAGAGATAATAGGAGAAGATAATGGATTTGATAAGAAAAATTGAAGCTCAGAATAAGAAAAATGAGGCTTTTGTTTTTAATGTGGGAGATACTGTGAGGGTTGTTTACAAAATTATTGAGGGTAGTAATGAAAGGTTGCAGAGTTTTGAAGGGATTGTTATTTCTTTCCAAAACAAGGGAATTGGCAAAACATTTTTGATTAGAAAAATTTCTTCAGGAATAGGTGTTGAAAAAATTTTCCCAGTATATTCTCCTATTATAGAAAAGGTTGAAGTTTTAAGAAGGGGAAAAGTTAGAAGGGCAAAGCTTTATTATATGAGGAATAGAATCGGTAAGGCTGCTATGAAGATAAAGGAGCGCCTTACTATTAAAAAAGTTAAGCATTAGTTTTTAATTATTTTAAATATTTTAGCAAATTAGGTCATAAGATGAATCAAATTAGATTGAGGTTAAAAATTGTTTTTGATTGATCTTTTGTTTTGTAAATTTTTATTCAAGATTTAGTAGAGTTTTTGCTGTTTTGGGAAATAATTTTGGCAAGCTTGGTTGTGTATTTATTATAATTGAGAGCATTAATTAACCATTCTTATTAAATTTCAATGAGGGTTTAATTGTGCTTTTGTCTTTAAAAAGCTGAAGATTTAAAGTTTTGATTTTTTGAAAAACTTTCAGGCTATGTGAGTGATTTTGTTCTTAAATATTTGTTTTTATTTTTTTGAAGAGTAAATATTTATTTTTTATAGTTAAGGAGAGTTAATTTTGAAATATACTCAAAGTAAGTTCAAGAGTAGTAATTTTCAGAAACACAATAAGCGTTTTTATGGTTTTAAGAATAAAAGATTAAATTCTGAGAGCAAAAGTCAAAATGTTGCCCCGCTAAACAGTTTTAATAATAAATCGACTGTCTTGAATACAGATAAACAAAATGTTTTTAAAGGTAAATTTAGAAGAAAAAGTATAAAATTTAAAACAAGAATAAATCTTGATGTTGCTTGTGCTATTTGTGAAAAAAAAATAAATGATATTGTTTATAGCATGTCTTTAAAGGTTGAAAATGAAGATAAACCTGTTCATTTTGATTGTGTTATCAATAAATTAACATCTGAAAATAATCTTTCAAGTAATGAAAAAGTAGTTTATAAAGGTGCTGGTAAATTTTTTATTGTGGATACATCTTCTAGAGGAGAATATTTATATTTCAAAATTATTAAAGAAATTGAATTTGAAAATTTAGAAGAACAACCACTATGGCGTAAAAAAATTCTCAAAGATATTAATAGGGGGTTTAGGCTTTCTTGATATGAGGGTGGCAGTTTTTCCAGGATCTTTTGATCCAATTACTTGGGGTCATATTGATTTAATTAAAAGATCGTTGGCTATTTTTGACAAAGTTATTGTTTTAGTAGCTAAAAATAAATCAAAAAAATATTTCCTAAGTGATATTGAGAGGTTTAGCCTTACAAAAGATGTTATTTCGTCTTTAAATTTTTCAAATGTGCTTGTAGATAGGTATAGCGGGTTTATTGTTGATTATGCATTAATTAATTCTATTAAATTTATTGTTAGAGGAATTAGGGCTTTTAATGATTTTGATATAGAGTTTGAAAGATATCTTGTTAATAATAAGTTAAATTTTGAAATTGATACTATATTTTTACCAAGTAGTGCAGAACATTTATATGTAAGGTCGGATTTTGTAAAGGAATTGATGTTGAAAAAGGATGTTGATCTTTCTAATTTTGTTCCAGAATTGGTGTTTAATAGATTAAAATCTAAGTTTATTGACAAATGACTTGGTTAATATATATATTATTAAGATAATTTAATGTAGTTTAAAAGTAGTTAGGAGAAAGTAATGGCTGTTCCAAAATTTAAGCCTTCAAAATCTAGAAGTAGAACAAGGCGGAGTATAAATATGAGAAAAAAAATTCCACAATTTCAAGAATGTTCTAATTGTGGTAATCTTGGCGTGAGACATAGGATTTGTTTAAAATGTGGATATTATAGGAATAACCAATATCTAGAAATAGGTTTGTAGCTTGTAGTAAGGAAGGTGTATTCATGGATAATGATGAAATTTTTAGCAAGGTTAGGTCTATTATATCTGAGCAACTTGATAAAAAAGAAGATGAAATTACCACAGACTCTAGATTTGTTGAAGATCTTAATGCAGATAGTCTAGATATTTATGAGCTTTTGTATTTGCTTGAAGAGGCCTTTGATGATAAGATTCCAGAGAATGAAGCCAATGAATTTGAGACGGTAGGCGATGTTGTTAATTTTATTAAAAAGAGAAAGGGTTGATGAAAAAAAAATCTTCTGATTTTTGTTTGTGTAATGAAAGAAAATCTCAATTGAGTAAATTTTTGGAAAATTTGAGCATTGACTTTAGTAATTTTGATTTATTGAATACAGCATTGTGTCATTCGTCGTATTCTAATGAGTTGGATCAAAAATCTAGTAATAATGAGAGATTAGAATTTTTGGGAGATTCTGTGCTTAATTTGATTATTACAGATCATCTTTATAAAACTTATCCAAATAAAAGTGAAGGAGAGCTCAGTAAGGCCAGATCTTATATTGTTAGTGAAGATTCCCTATCTAATATTGCTAGAGAGATTAATCTTGGTTCTTATATTTTGCTAGGTAGAGGGGAGGAGAGTAATGATGGTCGAAATAAAAAAGGCATTCTTGCAGATGCTATTGAAGCTTTTGTAGGCGCTATTTATCTTGATAGTGGGTTTTCAAGAGCAACAGAATTTGTGGTTGGACTTTTTGATATGTATATAAGATTGATGTTTAATAGGGGGGATTTTAAAGATTATAAGAGTTTGTTGCAAGAATATGTTCAAAAGAAATATAAAATCTCGCCAAGTTATAAGCTAGACAAGGAAATAGGTCCAGACCATGATAAAGTTTTTTGTGTGGAACTTTATGTTGGAGAAAATTTTATATCAAATGGAAAGGGCAAATCTAAAAAAGAAGCCGAAATGAGAGCGGCTGAAGTAGCTTTAAAAGCTATGGAAAACATTAACCTTTAAGGTTTTGATTTTTTTTATAAGATAATTTTTAGTATTAAGCTTGGGATTTTCAATTACACATCTTAGTAGCATATTTAAAATTTTACCTATATTTTTGTTTTCTATTTGTTCTAGATTTTGAATATCTTTTCCGTTTATTTTTAAATCTTTTAAAGAGAGAGGATTTTTTAGCAATTTTTTTCTTTTTATGTTTTTTATTATAAATAAATATCTTTTATTTTTTCCTTTGAGTGCTTTGTATATATCAATTATTTCTTTATAATGTTCTCTTGTGCTTTTGCTAAGCAAATATCTAATATCACTTAATTTTTTGACATTAAAAATATTGTTATTATCGATTATGCCTCTATAAAATAAAATCAGCTTAATTTCTTTATTTGAGAATTTAAGTAAAGTTAATTTTTCTTTTAGTTCTTTTATAGGTTTTTTAATTGTCAATATTGTGATTGCCTTTAGATAAAATTTGTTTTTATCAAGTAGAGCAATTTTTTTGATTACTTTTGTTTTTATTTCTAGATTAAAAAAATTTTTAAAAAAATCAACTTTTTTAAGATAATAAATTCCTTTTTGTATATTTATGCCTTCTAACAATTTGTGAAATTCATTTTTTATTCTTTCTTTTGAAATCATTAAAATATTTTCTTTTTTATATTTCATTGAAATTAAAGTATTTTTTTCAATGTTAAAATTAAGTGTGGATGAAAATCTTGCTGCTCTAAGTATTCTAAGGGCGTCTTCTTCAAGTCTTTTGTTTGGATTTCCTATGCATCTTATTATTTTCTTATTAAGGTCTTTTTTCCCATTATAGCAATCTATTATGTTGAAGTTGAAAATATCCATTGCAATTGCATTAATTGTAAAATCTCTTCTTTCAAGATCTTTAAGTAAATTTTTAGTATATTCTACTTGTTTGGGGGCTCTGTTGTTTTCATATTCTTTTTCTATTCTGTATGTGGTGATTTCAAAGATTTTTTTATTAAAAATAATACCAATTGTGCCATGTTTTATTCCTGTTTTGATGTTATTTGGAAATAATGTTATTATTTCTTCAGGAGTTGCATTTGTTGCAAAATCAAAATCGTAAGGCTGTTTATTAAGCAGTAAGTCTCTTAAAGCGCCTCCAACTAAATAAAATTCGTAGTTATTTTTTTTAAATATTTTACCAATTTTAATTATATTTGGATTGTTTTTCCCTAGATTCATATAAAATTATATTATAGTGTAAATAATTTTTTTCTAAAATTGATTTACAATTTTAATTTATTTGAAGTATGTTGTAAGTAGTACTTTATTTTTTAAATGGTTTTATTGGGGTTTTATGAGTGGTAATAACAATAGCGTATACAACTCTATAGGTCAACTTTCAAAAGAGACTAAAGATAGGTTGATGAATGATATAAGAAAAAGCTTAGGTTTGAATTCTTCCGATTTTGTTTTGCCCAATAGTAGTAATGAGCCTTATGTTGATTCTCAGCTTGAAAAATTTCTTTCGGGGCGCTTAATGGAAGAATCATTTCTTATTAGAATGTGGTTAACTATTTTAAATTTTTTTCAGAAAGATAAAAGCAAAGAAGATATATATAAAGCTTATGTTATAAAAAACCTGGAAAATCAAATTAATGAAATGTGTAAAAATCCAGTAATAGATTTTAAGAGAGAATGTTTGCATGTTGGTTTTGTGGAAATGTTTTTTAGTGTTTGCCGATATTCAATGGAATTGAAAGAATTTTTTAGGAAATTAGAAAAAGGTGGTATTGTTGTTGAGCAAACTATTTTAGAAATTATTCAAAGCAAAGTTCTTAACTCTAAGAACAATTTGGAAGATTTTTTAGATGAAGGTGAATATGAGCTTTTTTTAAAAAAAGAAAAAACCCAAAACGATTTAGAAGAATCTCTTAAGGTCAAGATAAATGAATATATTAATTCTATTCCATCTAGTACTTACAAAATCGTCTCGGATATGTTTGAGTTTTATTATGTTTTTAATAGTTTGGCGTTTTTCCCTTACAAATCTTTTTTTTCATTTTTTAATGTAGATCTTTTAGATAGTGCTGAGAATATTAGCATTGTTGACTTTGAGGTTGGATTTGGAACCAGCTTTTCAAGTGTTAGTAAGTATTTGAATTCTTTTTTTGACATTTTGTATACATTAAAAGATATTGAGATAGATGAGGATATTGTTAAAAGCATTATATCGAATTATTTTTCAATATCTGATGATATTAGTAATTCAGAGATAATTTCAAGAGAAGATCATATATCTCGGGTAGAATATGTATTTAAAAATGTTTTATCTATTGTATCTAAGATTGTTGGCTTGTCGAGGACTTTGCCTTATTTAGATATTTTTAGAGTATATTGCAAAAATCCTGTTGCATCTCCTAAAAAATATGTACCCTTTTTTGATGTAAAAAATTTTTATGAGAACATTTTATTTTTAAATGTTATGGGTCAGGCTATTAAAAAGCGTGATAGCTCTTTAAAAGTTCTTGTTATCAAAGAAATAAAAAATCTTGTTAGAGATCCTAGTTTAATTTTAAATTTAAAAGGCGAGATTTTTAATGAATTAAATCTTGGGCGTTATAGTTTTAAAAAGTTATATTTTCTTAATGATTTTTTTAAAAACATATATGATGTTAGAATGATGGAAGTTTTAAGAACTATAAATAATGTCGTATTAATCAATAATCATGATTTGAGAAATATATATGTTGACATTGAAAATAATATTACTGCTTTGAAAAAAGAAATTTATAATATTTACTTTGAGATTGATTATAAAAATGAAGAGTTTGAAAGGTATAAAAGAGACGGTAAAATTGATAACTCTTATAAGGAAAGGATTTTGAAGTGGTGCTTAACTGAATCCGTTTCTATTGATAAGGTTTCAAGTAGATTTGTGGATTATTTTATTGAGCTTAAAAAGAGGTGCTTGTCTTTGTTGGAAAATCATAATGTTTTTATTCGAAAATCTTTAACGGTTTCTTACAAATCAATGGTAACTGAAAATAAAACAATTACATTAGCCGATGTTATTGGCAATCTTTTGGAAATCATAAATCAAGCACTTTTTATAATAAAGAATTTATAAATTTCATGAAAGCTTTTAAAGTAAAAAATCTAAGACGTTTTTCAAATTTTATTAGAATTTTGGTTATTGTATTGTTTTTAAATTCTTTGTTAAGTTTGTTCGTGTTTTTGGCTGGTTCTTACAATATTTTTGTTTACAATTTTCAGAAATTTTATCTTGATCTTGCTATTATTTTAAGCTCTGTTTCTTTTGGACTTGAATCTACTAGACTGATATTTTTTTATTTTTTGAAAAATAAAAAAATTAAGTATTATTTAATTTTAATTTTTAGTTTTATAATTTTTTTTATTGCTCTTGTTTTTAAAATTTTTCTTTCTGGTAATAAATAGATTAATAGGAAGATTATATTAATTATTTATCATTATTCTATTGACTAATGAATTTTATTTTTATAAACTAACTATTAGTTTTTGTTTGCCGACTTAGCTCAGCTGGCCAGAGCAGCGGGTCTTGTAAACCGCAGTCGTCGGTTCGAATCCGACAGTCGGCTTTTATGGGGCGGTACCGAAGTGGTTAACCGGGGCAGACTGTAAATCTGTTGGCTTTGCCTACGTGGGTTCGAATCCCACCCTCCCCAATTTAGTGAAATTATAAGCGTTTGCCTTTTTATAATTTTTATTGTGATCTTTTAAATGTGTTATGTCGTTTCATTTTGGTGCTTTTATTTTTGTCTATTTAGAAAAGTTATTATTGGTTATAAAATATGATGTTAGCTATCAATTAAAAATTTTAATTGATAGCTAAAGTGTAATTAGCAAAGACTTTTGTTTAGCTAGGAGATTCTTGTGCTTATTAAAATTGGGAAAGTGTTTATTCTTTTTTTCTTTTTGGGATCTATTTTGTCAATTTTTATATATTTTTTAAATTTATCTTCTTTGGCAAATGGCTTAGTTTATGAATTTAATATTGAAAAAGGTTGGGGAGTTAAAAAAATAGCTAAAGAATTGAAAAAACAAAAATTAATTAAATCCGAGCTGCTTCTTGTTTTTATTTCATATATTTTAGGTAGTGATAAACAATTTAAAGAGGGGAAATATTTAATAAATGGCGATCTTTCTACATTTGAAATATATAAAGAGTTTTTAAAGGGATCTTCTAACGTAAATATTGATGTTACAATACCCGAAGGGTATACTAGCAGAAGAATTGCTTTAAAGCTTAAGGAATTTTCTGTTATTGATGATGTTCAAGATTTTCTTTTTTTAATCAACAAAAAATCATTTATTTATGAGCTTGGGCTTGATTATGACTCTCTTGAAGGATTTTTATTTCCAGATACTTATAAATTTTATAAGGGTATAGAAATAAAGAATGTAGTTCGCATGTTTGTTGATAATTTTTTGAATAAGCTTAAGTCTATAGGCGTTGTTCTTAGCGATTATTCAAGTAAGGAGCTTTACAATAGGGTAATAATAGCATCTATTGTTGAACGTGAATATAGGGTTAAAAGTGAAGCCCCAATAATGTCTTCGGTTTTTTATAATAGAATAAAATCTGGTATGGCATTACAATCCTGTGCTACTATTGAATATGTTATTACAGAGGAGCTAGGACGAAGCCATCCTAAGAGAATTTATTTTTCAGATTTAGAGATAGATTCTCCTTATAATACATATATTAATAAAGGATATCCTCCTACTCCAATTTCAAATGCTGGTATTATTTCGCTGCAAGCAGCTTTTTTCCCAAAAAATACGCAATATTTATTTTTTGTTGTAAAAGACTCTAAGTTGGGCACACATCAATTTTCATCAGAATATTCTTCACATCTTTTAGGGGCAAAAGATTATATTAAAAATTTTATTACTAAGGATTAAGAAGTATGAAGTATTTACAAACTGTAGCTTCAATGAAAAGCAAATTTGATATTGTAGCTATTGTGGAGCAATATATTAAGCTTGTTAAATCGGGATCTGCTTACAAAGGTCTTTGTCCTTTTCATGCTGAGAAGACTCCCTCTTTTTTTGTAAATCCTTTGCAAGGATATTTTTATTGTTTTGGATGCAAAAAGGGTGGAGATGTTATTGGATTTTTAATGGATATGGAAAAAATCAATTACAATGATGCTCTTAAGATTTTATGCGAAAAATCCGGTATTCATTATGATGATTTAAAAATAAGTCGAGGAAGTGAAAATAAAAATGAAAATAAAGACATGGTTTCAAAAATTTACTCTTTGAATTCTCGGTTAATTAATACCATTAAATTTTTTTTAAGTAAAAACAAAAAAGCTTTAGATTATGTTTTAAAGAGTAGAGCAATATCTAAGGAAATTGTTGATTTATTTGAACTTGGTTATTTGCCATTTAACTTTAAAAATGGTTTAGAGCTTCATGATTTTTTAGTTTCAAAAGGATACTCTTCTGAAGTACTTAGAAAAAGTGGTTTGTTCTCGAAAACCAATCCCAAAGTTTCTATTTTATTTCAAAGATTAATTTTTCCAATTAAAGACTTTAAAGGAAACGTTGTTGGTTTTGGAGGTCGAGATTTAGATGGGAAAGGTTCTAAGTATATTAATTTAGGTGAAACTGAAGTTTTTAAAAAAAGGGAGCTTCTTTATGGATTTTATGAGGGTTTTGAGGAGATTAAATCTACAAAATCAGTTATATTGGTAGAAGGGTATATAGATGTTCTTGCTTTTTTTACATCTGGGATTAAGAGAGCCGTATCTACTCTTGGCACTGCTTTTTCAAAAGAGCATTTAGCTTTAATTCAAAGATATGCTGATGAGATAATATTTTCTTTTGATGGGGATGATGCTGGACTTTCTGCAACTTTAAAAGCTTATCAAATTTGTTTGCCGTTTAATATCAATGTTAGTGTTGTTCGAATGGATTTTGGTACTGATCCTGCAGATGTTCTTAAAAGTGAGGGTGTAGACTCCTTGCAAAAAATTTTAAATAATAGATGTGATGCTTTTGAATATCTTTTGGATGTTTATTCTAATAAATATAATTTAAATAAAACTGTAGATTTAAATGCCATGATTAATTTATTTTTAAATTTGATAAATTTATCAAAAGTAGATACTCAGAAAAAAATTTTTTTAGACAAGCTAAGCAATAAACTTGGTATTGGTGTGACAACTTTATTGAAAGATTATTACAGAATAAAAGAAAGATTTGTAGTTGACAATAATAAAAGAAATTTGTATGCTCATAATGATGATTCTTATGAGAGGTATCTAATAGTAGCTTTGTTGAAAAATTTTAGTTATTTTAGCATAGTAAGGCGCAATATTATTGATAGTGATTTAATTAATGTCGATGCCAGAAAAGTTTTTATGTGCTTTGAAAATTTATTTGAAAATAATAAAGATTTTTCATTAATGGATTTAAAAAAAAATTTAAAGGATACCTATAAAGTTAGTGAATTTTTTTTGAAGAAATTTTAAATTCTGAATTTGAAGTGGATGATGAGATGCTCATTCATATTTTACTTGCAATCAAGAGAAGAAAATTAGATTCTCGTGTTTTGCTTTGCAAAAAAAGATATGATGGGGACTCTTTGGTAAATGCTAAGATTCAAATAAATGAGTTAATGTTTTTAAATATGCAGAGAAAAAATTTAAAAATCTACATAGATGATGTTCCAGGGAGTTAGGTTTTGTCGGATTTGGAAAAGAAATATTCGAAGCTGATAGAGGGTATTATTACTCATTTGGGAGATAGAAAATCTCTTAGTTTTAGTGAATTATCAAATTTGCTTCCCGATGATATATTAGAACCAGAGATTCTTGATTGTATTTGTTCGGTACTTGAGGATAGGGGAATAAGGTTGGTTAATAAAATTTCGGAATTAGATCTGGTTGTCAGTGAAGATGGAAATGATGAAGAGGAAGAGGTTGAGATTGAATCTGATAGAAATTTTATGATTTTAGATGATGGTTTTCAAAGTGATGAGGAAGATATTGACATTGATGTTAAGCTGGATGATTGTGATGAAGAAGATATTTCTGTTAAGGATGATTTAGGTTCAGGGTATATTAAAGGCAATGTTTTAAAAGATAGTCACTCAGAAGATCCAATCAAGCTTTATTTAAAGGAAATAGGAAAAGAGTTTTTATTAACGGGAAATCAAGAAGTTGAACTTGCAAAGCAAATGGATTCTGGAGAGAGTATAATTGAGAATATTCTTAAGAATGAGGGACTTGTTATAGAAAATTATTATAATCTTGTGAATACTATTTACTCAAGAATGGAAAGAGAAGAGTTTTTTAAAAGAGAAAAAGATAAGGATAAAGAGAGTAGTCCGGATTATTATAATAAAAAAAAAAGAATTGCCTCTTTTTACAAAATTCCTTTAAAGCCAATTCAAGATCGTTTAATAAGTTATGTAGATAATAAGCATAGGGTGTATGATCTTGGGGGGGATATTTTTGAAAAGAATTTAAAAAAGGAAAGATTGGCCCTAAAAGAGCTTTTGAGAGACATTCCTTTGTATCAAGAGGAATTAAGGATTTTCTCAGATGATTATATTGACTCTGCTAACAAAATAAAAGATTTACAAAGACAACAAAGAATAATTCTAAGCAGGCTGAAAATTGAAAAAATAAGAGATTTGAGGGTGCTTGGAAGAGATTTGACTATTGCTGAAAAAAAAATAGAGATAGAAAAATCTCTCAAGCTTAAAGAAGATGCTATTAAAGAGCAGATTACAGAGGCTCAGCTTGCCCAAAAAGAACTTGAGAGAATTGAGATGTATTATGAATATCCAACTGATAAAATAATAAGCATGTCAGAAGAGATTGCTAAAGGGAAGCAAATGATGCAGCATGCTAAAGATCAGTTGATTAAGGCTAATTTAAGGCTTGTTGTAAGCATTGCTAAAAAATATGCAAATAGAGGTCTTCATTTTTTTGATCTTGTTCAAGAAGGCAATATTGGATTGATTAAGGCTGTTGAAAAGTTCGAATATAAGAGAGGTTTTAAGTTTTCAACCTATGCTACTTGGTGGATTAGACAAGCCATAACAAGATCTATTTCTGATCAAGCTCGCACAATTAGAGTTCCTGTGCACATGATTGAGCAAATAAATAGGCTTAATAGAGAAACTAGATATTTAATTCAAGTTTTAGGCAAAGATCCCACAGATGAAGAGCTTTCAGACAGGCTTGGATGGGAACTTAAAAAGGTTAAAACTGTAAAGAGTGTTTCAAGAGAACCTGTTTCTCTTGAAACACCAATTGGAGAAGAGGAAGATTCTGTTCTTAGCGATTTTATTGAGGATAAGGCAATAAAAAATCCTGCAAATCACACATCTTTTGTAGTTTTGCAAGATCAAATAAGAGCAATTCTTGGAACTCTTCCTGAAAGAGAACAAGAAGTTGTAAAAATGAGATTTGGACTTGAAGATGGCTATTCTTTAACTCTTGAAGAGGTTGGACTTCATTTTAATGTTACAAGAGAAAGAATTAGGCAAATTGAATCTAAAGCATTAAGGCGGCTTAAAAATCCCAAAAAAACTCAAAAATTAAAAGATTATCTTGAAGATTTAAATTGAACAGGAGGATTGATGGAAAACAATATTGATACATTAAAAAAACTTGAAGTTATATATAAATCTAAGTTTGAGCTTGAAGAAAGGCGAAAAAGTATTCCCAAGTATTTGGAGGCGAAAAAAAATCAGATTGAAGAATTGTCGAAAGTTCTTGTTGATTTGCAACAAAAGTTTAAGGAGTATCAAAAAGAAGACTCTGCTTTAAAGTTAGATATTCAAGATATTAATTCAAGAAAGAGCAAGGCTGAAGAAAAAATTGATAGCATTAAAACGCAAAGAGAATATGAGGCTCTTGAAAAAGAACTTCAGGTTATTATTGACGATGAAGTTACAATTAGAAAAAAGATGACACATGTTAATGGGCTTAAAACTAAAATAGAAAAGGAAATATTAGATGTCAACGAGAAGCACATCAAAGAAGAGGAATGTTTTAGAGCTGAAAGCAGTAGTTTTGAGCTGGAGCTTTTAGAAATTGAAAAGAAACTTTTAGAAATAGAGAGTGAAGAGTTAAATTGTGCTTCTAAAATGAATGAAGATTTTTTATTTAAATTTCAAAGAATAATAAGAAATAAATCAAATGGAGTTGTGCCTTTGGTTAACAATGTTTGCAAAGGTTGTCATATGATACTTCCTATTGAATTTGCAAATAAAGTAAGACGTGAGCCCAACGATATTAAATTTTGTCCTTATTGCAGCAGAATACTTTATTATCAGGATAAAGTTCAGATAAGCGATGAAATAATTCCTGGTAGTTTAGCAGATCTTGTTGAATAAAATTTATTAATTTGATACTTTTTATTTAAGCTGGCAGTCAGCCATCGCTTAGTTTTATAATTAAAGCTTAAGAGGAAAGTCCGAGCTCCAATAAGAACATAATGCTAGGTAATGCCTAGGGGTTTTAAACCTAAGAAAGTGTCGCAGAAAATTACCGCCGTAAAAGGTAAGGGTGAAAAGGTGAGGTAAGAGCTCACCGCTTATTTAGCAATAAATACAGGCAAGATAAACCTCATTAGGAGCAAGATCAAGTATGTAAGCACCCTTTGTTCTTGAGGACATGCTTACGGGTAGATCGCACGATTTTTTTAGCGATAAAAAAATAAGAGAGATGATGGCATAGTACAGAACTCGGCTTATGGGTGTCAGCTTAATTTCATTGACCTAAAAGAGAGTTTTAAATGGAAATAAGATATTTAAGATATATTTTTTACTCATTTATGATTTTCATTTTCATTTTTTTAATTTATTACATTTTATCATATTTTAAATCTTTTTCTAGTTCTTATTTAAAGGCAGGTCCAACAGAAGTTGATTTGCTTTTACTCTGGGATAAAAAAGAATATAAAGAAATAATAGATTATGCTGAGAATGACATTAAAAATCATAGATTTGATTTTAATTTGAATTTACTTTTAGGATTTTCATATTTTTATTATTCTTTAATAGTAAATGAAGGGTATTTAAAAGGAGAGTTTTTAGATAAATCCATAGAAAGACTAAGATTTTTAATTTCTATAAATGATGGAGTCTCCATAAGCCCTTTGTATTACATATTGGGAAAGGCATATTCTCATAAAGGAGAGTTTTATAGCGAGCTTGCTGTAAAATTTTTAAAGAAGGCCTTAAATGCCGATAATTTTGATTTCATGAACATTAGAGAAGATATTTTTGAATATTTGGGATATTCGTATCAGCTTTTAAGAGATTACAAATCTAGTTTGAAGTTTTTTGAAAAAGCTTTTAATGAAAATAAATCTGATTTAGTGCTTTGGAGTTTGGCTTATGTTAATTATAAGTTGAATGATATAAACAAAAGCATTGAGTATATAAAAAAAATAATAGAAGAAGAGAAAAGAAAATTATCAAAGGGTGAGAAAACGGATGAAAATTTAATTCAAAAGGTATATTTGCTTTATGGAGACATTCTATTAGATAAAGGCGATTATGACAGTGCTTTTAATTACTATAATAAAGTTCTAGAAATTAATAGTTCAAATTCTAGCGTTTATGTTAAAATAGGAGATATATATAGAAAGAAAGATAAAGATTATCCTAAAGCTAGAAAATACTGGAGAGAAGCTCTCAATCTTAATCCTTATTTAGAAGCAGCAAGAGAGAGGCTTGGAATTACTTTGGAAGACTTTTAGGGAGGTTGTTTTGAATTTGTTTAAGTCTTTTTTGATAGATATTGGCATTGATCTTGGAACATGTAATACATTGGTTTATATTAAAGATTATGGCGTGGTTATGAGCGAGCCTTCTGTTGTTGCAATAGATATAACCAAAGGTAATAAAGTTGTTGCGGTTGGTAGAAATGCTAAAAAAATGCTTTGGAAAACTCCAGAAAATATTAAAGCCGTACGCCCACTTAGAGATGGAGTTATTGCTGACATTGAGAATACAGAGAAGATGATCAAATATTTTATTAATCAAATTTTTTCTCGTAAAAAATTATTTTTTAAGCCGAGAATGGTAATAGGTGTTCCAACTTGTATTACAGAGGTTGAGCGAAGAGCTGTAAAAGAGAGCGCAATGAATGCCGGTGCAAGAGAAGTTAAAGTAATAGAAGAATCTCTTGCAGCTGCTATTGGATCTGATATTCCTATTTTTGAACCTACAGGTCATATGGTGTGTGATATTGGGGGTGGAACTACAGAAATATCTGTTATTTCTCTTGGCGGCATGGTTGTAAGTAGAGCAATTAGGACTGGTGGTGACGAATTTGATGAGAGCATAATAAAGTATATGAGAAATTCTCATAATATTATAATTGGTCAACAGACAGCAGAAAAATTGAAAATTAAGATAGGAAATGTATATCCCGATATTCAAAATTTAAGGGTAGAAAAAATAGACATTAAGGGTACAGATGCTGTAACTGGTCTTCCTAGAAAGCAACTTGTTGATTCTATGGAAGTAAGAGAGTCTTTGCAAGAACCTATAAATGTTGTTGTGGATGAAGTTAAGCGCACTCTTGGTGCAACTCCCCCAGAGCTTGCTACAGACATTGTTGAGCGTGGCATTATTTTGACAGGGGGAGGGGCTCTTCTTAAGGGTTTAAATAGACTTCTTTCAAAAGAGACTGGAGTTCCTGTTTATGTTGCAGACAATCCGCTTCTCTCGGTAGCTGTTGGTGCCGGGTTATTTTATGATTATGCCAATAGAATAGATATTAGTAAAAATATTTACAGTTTTATCAATGAATAAGTTATGAATTTTCTTGTCAAATTCAAGAATTTTATCAAAGTACTTTTGGTATTGATAGTTTCTCTTGTTTTTATGATTCATGATTCAAGCAGCATTCAAAAGAGAAGATCAGATAATTTTTTGTTTTTTACTCTTAATTCTTATATTCAAAGCAGAATGCATGGGGTTTTTAGTTTTATTTCCAATGTTTTTAAAACTGTAAATGAATACAAAAATTACAAGGACAAGATAGAATTTTATAAAAAAAGGATACAACAGCTTGAAATAGTCACTCAGAATATACAGTCACTAAGGCAAGAGAATGTTCGTCTTAAAGAGCAATTAAATTTTTATTCGTCAAGCTCTAGCGATTTTATTTCGGCAGAGATTATATATCTAAACTATTCAAACATATCGACTTTAATGGCTATTAATAAAGGATTCAATGATGGGATAGAAAAAGATATGATAGCAGTTGCATATCAGGATGGATTTAGTGGCCTTGTAGGCAAAGTTGTAAAGGTTTATTCTAATACTGCTAAAATTTTGCCTTTAACTAATTATGAAAATTTTGTGTCCGCAAGGATTCAAAGTAGTAGGTTTATAGGCCTTATAGAAGGCAATGGTTATGGTAAAAAACTTGAAATGAATTACGTTAATAGACTTGCTGAAAAAGATTTAAAAATAGGGGATTCTATTGTTACTGCTGGATTTAGTGAATATCCAGTTGGTATTTATATTGGAAAGATTACAAATTTTCATATTCTTGATTATAATTCTCTTTTAAAAATAGAAGTAGAGCCAGCTATAGTTTTAGATAAGCTTGAGTATGTTTTTCTTGTTAAAAACAACAAAGAGATTGGTGAATAATGGCAACATTTTTTACATATTTTATTTCCAGCGCATTTTTAGGCAAAATTTTTCAACACTATTTTGCAACTTATTTTTATTTTTCAATAGATATTTTTTTAATTTTTCTAGTTTTTAATTCTTTGAATTTTATTTTTAATGTGGGATTATTATCTAGCATTTTATATGGTCTTCTTATGGATTATTTTACAGGATTACCACTTGGATTTTTTGTTTTTGGGTATACGATAATATTTTATTTTAACAATAAAATAAAATTATTCATGCCCAAAAATATGCTTAGCATGACAATATTTTTTATTCTTTCAAAAATTATATTATGGTTTTTAGCTATTGTGTTTTATGATTTTGTAGACTTAAAATCTTTTAATTATTCAATTTTCAACCTTGATCTTTTTGTAAATATAATGTCTATTAACTTTTTATATCCAATTCAAAATTATTTTACTAGAAATTTTTATTCTTTTAAAGAGGATTATTAGTGGGTGTTATAACAAATTTTAGATACAAGTTCGGCATATTTTTTTTAATAGTAATTATGGTGCTTTATTTGGCGATTTTATTCCAAATGCAAATTGGTAAGCATTTGTTTTATGACAGAGAAGCCAATGTTTTTTTATCAAGATTGGAAAAAATCAATGCCTCAAGAGGTGAAATTTTGGATTCTAATTCCAATGTTTTGGCAAATAATTTAACTATGTTTATCTTAAAGATAAGCTTACAACAGTATTACAATATGCCTGCTGCTACTAGAATTGAGATGATAGATTTTTTATCAAGCACTCTAGATATTGATAAATCAATTATTTTGTCTAAACTTCAAGAGCCTGGTGGATATCTTAAAGATGTTGAAATAATTGAACTTACCCCAAAGATGCTTTTCAAAATTTCTGAAAAAAAGTTTTATTATCCTGCTCTTTTGTGGACCTATTCTTTTAAGCGTAACTATTTAGTTGACGATTCATATTCTCATTCAATCGGTTATGTTGGGCAAATAAATCAAAGAGAACTTAGGACGTTTTACAATGTTAGTGGGTATGATAATACTTCTACGATTGGAAAGTTGGGCGTTGAACAAGTTTATGATAATTACATTAGAGGGCAAGAGGGATTAATAAAATACAAGGTAGATTCTAAGGAGAGAAGAATAGACGATGGTTCTATTATAAAAAATATGGTGCCCGGTAATGATGTTGTGCTTAATATCAATAAAGATATTCAAGATCTTGCTAAGAATGCTTTAGGCAAAAGGTATGGTTCTGTTGTAGTATTAAAACCATCAACAGGTGCTGTTCTTGCTCTTCACAATTATCCTTATTATTCTATGAAAGATGTTTACAATAAAGATAATAAGGAAGATTACTCTTTTTTAAATAAAGCAATTCAATCTGTTTACCCGCCTGCGTCTATTTTTAAATTAGTTGTTGCTGCTGCCATTCTTGAAGAAAGAGTTATAGACAAAGATCGTAAAATTTATTGTCCTGGATATTTTAAAGTTGGAAATAGAATTTTTCATTGCTGGAAGCCCGGAGGTCATGGGTATGTTAATTTAGAAGAGGCGATTGCACATTCTTCTAATGTTTATTTTTATACACTTGGGCTTAAGTATCTTGGAGTTGATAGAATTAGAAAATATGCAAAAGAATTTGGGTTTGGAGAAAAAACAGGAATTGATTTGCCAAATGAAGTAGCTGGCCTTCTTCCTAGTCCTGAGTGGAAAGAAAAAACTTTTAATCAGCCTTGGGTAGGAGGAGATACTGTAAATTTTTCAATAGGTCAAGGATTTTTAAATGCTACTCCTATGCAGATTGTTAATATGGTTGCTATGATTGCAAATGAAGGTGTTGTATATAAACCTAGAATTGTAAATAAAATTTTAAAAGGTGGTACTAATAAGGTTGTTCTTGAAAATAAACCAGAAATATTAAGAAAGACAAATCTTATTAGTAAAAACACATTTAAACTTCTGAAAAAATATATGAGAAGTGTTATAACTTATGGTACAGCAAGATATGCAGTTCTTACCAAAGCTGTTGAGGTTGGAGGAAAAACAGGTACTGGTCAAACTGGAATAGATGGTTTTGAAAATAGTTCTTTTATTGGACTTGCCCCTTATAACGGTTCAGCTGATAATCAAATTATTGTTTTTAGTTTGGTTGAGGCAAAAAGTAATGTGGATTGGTGGCCTGCAAAATCTACAGATTTAATAATGCAAGGCATTTTTGCAAATCAAAGTTATGAAGATATTCTTAAAGGTTATAGGCCGTGGTATATTAGGTAGATTAATGGTTTTTAGAAAAAATTATGATTATTTGGCTTTGATAAGCTTACTTATAGTTTCTTTTGTTGGTATATTGTTGATTTATTCTAGCGATTATAATATTAGTGGATCTTTAACCAAGAATGAATATATAAAACAAACCTTTTGGGTAATTATTGGATTTTTTCTAATTTTTATAGTGGGCAAATATGATTTAAAATTTGTTTATAGCATGGTATATCCTTTATATTTTTTATTAATATTGGCTTTAATTTTTACTGCATTTTTTGGAATGACAGTAAATGGAGCAAGATCTTGGATTGGCATATGGAAACTTGGAGGACAGCCTTCTGAATTTGGTAAAGTTGTTATTATTTTAACCCTTTCAAAATTTTACACTGAAAAAAAGGGTTATAATGAATTTTTTACCTTTATTACTGCATTTTTATTAATTTTTCCATCGGTAATTCTTATATTATTGCAACCTGATTTTGGTACAGCAATAGTATATTTAACCATTTTTATATTTATTTCTTTTTTTGCAGGAATAGATTTGCACTATGTTTTAGCATTTGCGTTGATAGGGTTTTTTTCTTTTGTTTTTGCAATTTTACCGGTTTGGTATGAATATAAGGTGAATATGGGTAATGTATTTTATCTTATTTTCTCAAATCCTTTTTATTTTAGAGTAATAATGGGAGTGCTGCTTTTAATTCTTTTGATTTCTGTTTTAGGATTTTTCATTTCTAAATATGGTTTGAGTATTAAAATAATTTATTTTTATGTATTTTTTGCAAGTTCTATTTTATTAGTTTCAATAGTGTTTTCAAAGGTTCTTTCAAAGTTAATGAAGACTTATCAGATTAAACGGTTTTTGGTATTCTTAGATCCGGCTATTGATGCTAAGGGTGCTGGTTGGAATTTAAATCAGGTTAAAATAGCAATTGGTTCTGGCGGTCTTTTGGGCAAAGGATTTTTAAAGGGACCTTATACCCACGCTAATTATGTGCCATCTCAAAGCACAGATTTTATTTTTTCTATTCTTGCCGAAGAGTTTGGGTTTTTGGGTGTTAGCACTATTTTAATATTATTTTTTTTCCTTTTTTTTAAATTTTTGATAATAATGAATAAAAGTCAAGATAGATATATGGCCTTAGTAATATCTGGAATTTTGGGACTTTTATTTTTTCATACTTCTTTTAATGTTGGAATGTCTTTAGGAGTTCTTCCTATTACCGGGATTCCCTTTCCTTTTCTCTCTTATGGAGGTTCTTCTACTATTACATTTTTTTTAGCAATGTCTTTTTATTTTAATATTGAATCAATAGTTGCTATGGATTGAAAATTTATTTTCAGGTTTTTGTTTTCTTATCTCTATTTTTTTAGAAAATTTTTTTGTATATTTTAATTTAGTAATTATAAATATTTGAGGTGCGTATTTTTACGTAAAAGTGATGAGTGTGAATTTTAATTTTTTAATAAAAAGCGAAAGGCAAAAGGTATTGTTGTGAGCAAAGATTTAGATAAAGAAGATATTCTTTACAAAAAAAGACACTCAATAGCTCATGTTATGGCAGAAGCTGTTCTTGATTTATTTCCAAATACCAAGATTGCAATAGGTCCTCCTATTAAAGATGGTTTTTATTATGATTTTGAATTTAAAAAGCAGATTACAGAAGATTCTCTTTTAGACATAGAAAATAGAATGAGAGAAATTTTAAAGACCGGAAGTTCTTTTGAAAAAGAGATAATAAGCGTAGAACAGGCTCTTGAAATTTTTAAAGATGAACCTTATAAGATTGATTTGATTAAAAATTTTGATTTACAAAATGAAGTTTCTATTTACAAGAGTCACAATTTTGTTGATCTTTGTAGAGGTCCTCATGTTGAGAATATGAATAAAATTGATCCAAAGGCATTTAAGCTTACTAGTATTGCTGGGGCTTATTGGCGGGGCAGTGAAAAAAACCCAATGCTTACCAGAATTTATGGAACTTTATGGAATAATGAAAAAGAACTGAGATCTTATCTTAATTTGAGAGAGGAAATAAAAAAAAGAGATCATAGAAAGCTTGGAAAAGAGCTTGATTTATTTTCTATACATGAAGAGATTGGACCAGGACTTGTTTTTTTTCATCCCAATGGTGCCAAAATAAGAGCTTTAATAGAAGATTTTTGGAGAGAAGAGCACTCCAAAAATGGGTATGATATTCTTTTTACTCCTCATATTGGCAAATCTTGGCTTTGGCAAACTTCTGGTCATTTAGACTTTTATAAGGATAGCATGTTTGAAAAAATAGAAATGGATAAAAGTGATTATTATCTTAAACCCATGAATTGTCCTTTTCATATTGCMATTTACAATACAGGTAAGCATTCTTATAGAGATTTGCCATTTAGATGGGCCGAACTTGGCACTGTGTATCGTTATGAAAAGATAGGTGCTTTGCATGGTATGATGAGAGCCAGAGGGTTTACTCAGGATGATGCTCATATTATATGCACCCATTCTCAGGTTTTAGATGAGATTAAAGAAGTTCTTAGGTTTGCTATTTATATGTGGAGTAAATTTGGCTTTAGCAACCCAAAGGCATATCTTTCTACAAAGCCTGACAAATCTGTTGGCAATGATTCTGATTGGGAAATGTCTTTAAAAGTTCTTGAAGAGACTTTAAGCGATTTTGAAGTTCCTTATGAAATTGATAAGGGTGGAGGTGCTTTTTATGGGCCTAAAATTGATCTTAAGATAGTTGATTCGCTTGAGAGAGAGTGGCAGATGAGTACAATTCAATTTGATTTTAATCTCCCTGAGAGATTTAATATGACTTATACCGCTGAGGATGGTAAAGAAAAAAGACCATTTATGATTCATAGAGCTTTGTTGGGATCTATTGAAAGATTTTTTGGAATTCTTGTAGAGCACTATGGTGGTGCTTTTCCTTTATGGTTATCTCCTGTTCAAGTAGTAATCATTCCTGTTAACAATATTGTCGAAGATTATGCTATTAAGGTTTTTAATAAATTTAAAAATGAGGGGATTAGAATAAAGCTTGATAATAGTTCCTCAAGAATGAATGCTAAAATTAGAGAATATCAGGCTAAAAAAATACCTTATATGTTTATAATTGGTGAGAGAGAAGCAACAGAAGAGAGAATATCTATTAGAACAAGAACAAATGAGCAAATAAATGGAATGAAACTTGATGAAGCTCTTAAATTTATTTTATTTAAAATAAGAGATAAGGAGATTTGATAAATTGAATAATTTAATCAAGGTCATTACCCCTAATAAAATAACATTAGTTAGAATTGCACTTTCCTTTATCATATTAATTTTATTTTTTTTGGAAAATGTATTTTTTTCGTATTTGTTTTTTGGAATTATTTGGTTTTTAATTATTTTTAATGAATTTACTGATTTTATTGATGGTTATCTTGCAAGAAAATATGGTCTTGTTAGCAATGTAGGTAAAATTTTAGATCCTTATGCGGATGTTTTGCAGCATTTAACATATTTTGTTTTTTTCTTTTACAAAGGTATAACCCCCTATTATTTTTTTGTAATATTTATTTATCGTGAAATTTCTATTGGGTTTGTTAGAAATTTAATTATTCAGTTTAATGTAGTTCAACAAGCAAATTTTTTGGGGAAATTAAAGTCACTTCTTTATGCTGTTTGCACTTTTGCAAGCCTTTTATTTTATACTTTAAATCAACTCAACTTTACAGAGTCTGTTCAAAATTTTATTAGTTACATTTTAACTTTTAAATTTAAATTTTTATTTATTGTTCAAATGACATATGTTTGTGCTGCTTTTTTTGCAATTTTATCATTTTTAGAATATGTGTTAATATTTTTGAATGTAAAAAAATATGAAAATAAATAAGACATTCATTTTGCTATTTTTATTTACAAAATTTTCTTTTGTTCAAGCTCAAGCAAATCAAATATTAACAGAAATTAGTCCTTTAAGTATTTTAAGCAAAAATGGGAAAGGAAGTGTTTACTTAAAAGTTAGCAAATCTTCCGATTATATTTTAACCCTAGATAAGAGTTCAAATTCCGATTTTGTTTTTAAAATTTATGACATTTCTAATAAAAAATATATAACCGATAAAGTAAAAAGAAGAGATTTTAAAATAAGATTAGATAAAAATTCTCTTTATGCAATAATATATGTTGGTACTAAAAATGAAAACATAAAGTTTTCGCTTACAGATTTAGATTTTTCAATTTTAAGTAGCGATTCCCTGAAAGCTAAAACATCTAAGATTGAAAAAGAAGATTTATTTTTTACTTTAAAAGATTTGCCTGTTTTAAATTTAACTGCCAAGCTTAAAAAATATGTATTAAGGATTTATAAAAGCAATATTTATATTGCTTATCAGCTAGAAAATAGCGATGATATTAAAGTTGCTGAATTTATTGAGGATGTTGGTTGGTTTAATCTTGATTCATCTGTTAATAGAAATATTACTAATATAGTTAATTTTGATTTTTCAATTAATTCTAAAGGAAATTTATATATTGCTTTTGTTACGAAATCAGGGGCTGATTTTGCCAGCGAGCTTATAGTTAAAAAATTTAATAGTAGAAAATGGATTGATATTAGTCCTGGTCACATAGAAAATTTTGGATCTTTATTAAATATTAGCATTGATTTAAAAGATAGGTTGTATTTAGCATATTTAAGGGAAATTAGGGGTGAATATAAAATTAATTTAATCTCGAATATGGGTTACGGAAGTATTTGGACCGATGTAATACATGCTTATTTAAGTAAAGGTGATTCTAATGTTAATTCATCAAACATTGGTTTAATATCTGAACCTTTTTTGGGCATTTTTTATAATTATAAGTCAAATAATGAGATTAAATCTGAATTTATTGTAAACAATGAAAATGCTTGGGTAAATGCAAATATTCCTTCTGTTTATATGGCCAATTTTATTAAAGGCTTTTTTGATTCTAATTTTAATCAAATAATTATGAGTTTTGTTTCTGAAAATAGACCTATTGTAAACATTTGTCCTTTGAAAAGTAGTAGATGGATTAATATAAGTCCTAATGTTGAAATGGAAGGTTTAAGTGCTGACATTGGGCTTTATAAAAATAATTTGTTTTTAGCTTTTGAGGACAATAATAATGTGAGATTAATTTATTTTAAGAATAAAAATTGGTATTTTTTAAATAAGCTTGAGAATTTTAAGAGTAATGTTAAAAGCCCTCAGATTGGAATTTATGGCAATCAAGGGCTTGTAATCTCTACTTTAAGCTCTAATTCCAATGAATTATTTTTTACTTTGATTTGCCAATGAAAGTAATTCAGAGTAAGGTCTAGTTTCAATGTTTTCTTTTAATCCAAATTGGTTGATTATGTTGTCAATTTCTTTTTTTGCCAAGTCTATATCATTTTGATTGTTAATTATTTTTTCTATTTCTAAAAAAAACCCAAGATTTTTTATTTCGTTTATCTCTACATTTAAATTGTTAGTTTGATAAATTAAACTTTTTTTTATCTTTTTGTATAGCTTTTTAAATTTAAGCTCTTTTATAAGGGTTAAAAAATTATTAATACTATCTATTTTGAATTCTATCTCTTTATTAATTTCTACAGTATTGTTGTTGTCTAATATTTTTTTTTTGAATGTGACAATTTTTTCTAGAGTATTTAATTTTCTTATTCTTATAATTTTTTTTTGGTTTGAGTAATARATGTCAGTTTTTATTTCTTCTTTAATAAACTTAAATTTTTTATTTGCTAGCTTGATAATTCTTTTTAACTCTTTTGTAGGAATAAATGCTTTTGATTCTATTTCAAACATATATTAAAAATAATGTAATTATGATAATATTTCAATGTTAAAATATTATGCTATATAAGATAAATTTTTAATAATTTAAACAACTTTTTGTATGATATGTTGAAATTTGAATTTAGCGACAGGTTTTTACTTTTTAGTTATTTTGTTTTAATTATGTTTATAGGCTCTCTTTTGTTGATGTTGCCTATTTCCTGGGAAGGTGATGGCAAATTAGCATACATTGATGCTCTTTTTACTGCTGTTTCTGCTGTAAGTATTACGGGCCTTACAACGGTTAAAATGGAAGGCTTTTCTACTTTTGGATTTATTTTGATAATGTTGCTAATCCAGCTTGGGGGACTTGGATTTATAAGTATTACTACTTTTTATTTGCTTATACCTAAAAAGAAAATGAATTTAACAGATGCAAGAATAATAAAGCAGTATTCCCTTTCAAATATAGAATATAATCCTATTAGAATTTTAAAAAGCATATTGTTTATAACTTTTTCAATTGAAATGATAGGTTTAATATTAATACTTATTTGTTTTAAACTTAGGGGAGTGAATATTTCATTCTTAGAGGCTTTGTTTACGACAATTTCTGCTTTTTGCAATGCAGGTTTTTCCATGCATTCTGAGAGTATTTATGCATGGCGAGATGTTCCTGAAGCTATAGTTGTGGTCTCTATTTTAATAATTTGTGGTGGGCTTGGGTTTATGGTCTATAGAGATGTAAATAACACTATTAAAAACAAAAAAAAACTATCGCTTCATGCCAAGATAGTTTTTTCTTTAAGCTTCTTTTTAATTATAATTGGTGCAATTTTATTTTTTTTTACAGAGATGCATAAATTAAAAGCTGGTTATTCAATGAGCACTTTAATATTTAATTCAATTTTTTATTCGATTAGTACCAGAACAGCTGGTTTTAATTATCTTGATAATTCTTTAATAAGCGGAAGAACTCAAATAATTTCTCTACCATTCATGTTTATTGGTGGTGCACCCGGATCAACTGCAGGAGGGATTAAGATTACAACATTTTTTTTAATTGTATTGGCTGTTGTTAAAAATCAAAACGGCAATGGATATATTATTGGTTCTTACAAGGTTTCAATAGATAGTATAAGATTTGCACTTTTATTTTTTGCAAGAGCTATTTTTATTTTAAGTTTTTCTTTTTTCATGCTTCTTTTTTTTGAGGGAGGATCTGGCAATTGGAAGGTTATTGATTTAGGTTATGAAGTATTTTCTGCTTTTGGAACGGTTGGTCTTTCAGTTGGAGTAACTCAGGATTTGTCATTTTGGGGGAAAGTCATTATAATTTTTACTATGTTTGCAGGACGAATAGGGCTTTTTTCAATGGCTGTTTTTGTTTCAAGAAAGTCGCGTTTTGAAGAATTTACAAGGCCAAGGCAAGATATTTTGGTTGGTTGAAGCATATGAAAACATTTGTTATTATTGGACTTAGTAATTTAGGCATTCACTTACTTGAAGATTTAAGCAGGCTTGATTGTCAAATTATTATTATAGATACATCTAAAGAGCTTATTGAAGAATATGATGTGATATCTACAGAAAGCTTTGTTGTTGAGCAATTCACTAAAAATGCTTTGAAAAGAATAATTCCAGTAGATACAGACGCTGTTGTTATTGATTTTGATGATGATCTTGGCAAAAGTGCTCTTGTTACTCACTATTGTAATCTTTTAGGTTTGAAAGAAATATGCGTTAAGACAGAAAATAGAGATGATGCTGAAATCTTAAAAACTCTTGGGGCAACAAAAATTATATTTCCAAGTAAAGATGCTGCAAGAAGATTAACTCCATTATTAGTATCTCCAAATCTTTCAACTTATAATATTATTGGGTATGATATTATTGTTGCTGAAACTGTTATTCCCAAAGAATATGTTGGTAAAACTCTTTTTGAAGCCGATCTTAGAAGAGAATGTGGGATTACAGTTATTGCTGTTAGAAATTTAAGTAATTCTAGGTATGAATTTGTTGATGGCGATTATTTTTTTTTAAAAGATGATAAAATTGTAATTTGTGGTAAACCAGATAGCATTGAAAATTTTACAAATAATAAAGATTTAATTAAAGATTTAATTTCAGGCTCTAAAGAGGATGAAAATTTAAATAAAGATGCTGAGAAAAAATCTAGATTTTTAGGGATTTTCAATTTTATGAAAATTTTTCAAAAAGATCGTAAGGATAATTAGGATTTAAGAATGACTAAAATTATTCCTGTGGCAAGTGGCAAAGGCGGTGTTGGAAAAACATCTTTTGTTGCAAATGTTGGTTATAAGCTTTCTAGTTTGGGTAAAACTGTAATACTTGTTGACCTTGATCTTGGTGGCTCTAATCTACATACGTGTTTGGGGGTTAAAAATAAGGGTGTGGGCATTGGTTCTTTTATTAATAAAAAGAGTAAAAGTTTTTCAGATTTAGTATGTAAAACATCTTATGATAAGCTTTATCTTATTCCAGGTGATGCTCTTTATACGGGAACAGCTAATCTTCCTTTTTCTATTAAGAAAAAGATTATAGAATCCATTCAAAAAGATCTTATTGCTGATTTTATTTTTTTAGATTTGGGATCTGGAACTTCTTATAATACAATAGATTTTTATTTGGCATCTTACAGCGGTGTAATTGTTACAATACCAGAAACCCCTTCCATACTTAATGCTTATTCTTTTTTAAAGAATGCTCTTTATCGTCTTTTATATTTAGGATTTCCGCAAAAAAGCCCCGAACGGGATTATATTGGTAATTTTTTTAAAGATAAGATTGAGGGGACAAACCTTGGATTTAAAGATTTGGTTGTTGGGATTGAACTTATTTCTTTGAGTTCCTCTTTGAAAGTTAAGAGGATGATGAATAATTTTTATCCTAGAGTGGTGCTAAATAGAATAGAAACTAGTGAAGAGATTGCTATGTGTGAAAATTTGATTAATGTTGTTAAGAATAATATTAATATACCAATAGAGTTTATAGGTTTTGTGCCTTTTGCAAAAAGTTTCAGAGAGGCTATTAATAATAGAGTTCCATTTATTGATTTTGAGAAAAATTCAAAGTTGAATAAATATTTTGAATTCATAGCTGGTAATTTAATTAAATCTCCTATTGAAGGGTCTCCTTATATTTACGATGACATATACGATATGATTAAAGATCAAAGTCGATTTATTAGAAAATAATTAGGTTATAATTCTATAAAGGAGTATTTGGTGTATAGAATTAAAAATGAAAATTTAGATTTTAAAATAGATAGCTTGGGAGAATGCAAGCAAAACAATCCTTTGATTGATTTTTATGCTAGTGAGGGTTCTTCCCATTTTGTTAATGAAAAAAATAAAATCAAGTTTAGTGTATATAGGAATGAGGATAAGGGAGATAGGTATGAAGATGTTCTTTTAGAAAAAGCTGGGCCTAGAGAAAAAATTTATTTTGTGCCCAGGCATGTTAAAGCTGCTATTACTACTTGTGGTGGGCTTTGTCCTGGTTTTAACGATGTTATTCGCTCTATTGTGCGAACTTTATGGAAAATATATGGGGTTCGCAATATTTATGGAGTAAAATTTGGATATCAAGGGCTTCTTCCTGAGTCAAATTCACCTTTTATTAATCTTAATCCAGATGTTGTTGATGATATTAATAAATTTGGAGGTACTATTCTTGGTTCTTCAAGGGGTGGTATTAAGCCTGTGGAAATAGTTGATACTTTAGAGAGAATGAACATTAATATGATTTTTAACATTGGCGGGGATGGTACTCAAAAGGGGTCTCTTCTTATTGCTGAGGAGATAGAAAAAAGAAATTTAAAAATAGCAGTTGTGGGCATTCCTAAAACCGTAGACAATGATTTTATGTTTGTTCAAAAATCTTTTGGATTTGAGACTGCTGTAGAACAAGCTGTTGCAGCTGTTGCTGGTGCTCATTTTGAAGCTAATAGTGCTTATAATGGCATTGGACTTGTTAAAGTTATGGGACGGGATTCTGGCTTTATTGCTGCTCATACCGCACTTTCTTCTAATGATGTTAATTTTTGTTTAATCCCAGAACTTGATTTTGACATAGAAGGTCCTAATGGATTTCTTGTTCATCTTGAAAGACGACTTTTAGAGAAAGAAAGCTTAGAAGAGATTCCCCATGCAGTAATATTGATAGCAGAAGGAGCAGGCCAAAAATATTTTGATCATTTTCCTAAGAAGAAAGACGATTCTGGGAATTTGCTTTATGAGGATATTGGGCTTTATATTAAAGATAAAATTACAGAATATTTTAAAGCAAAAAATATACAATTTACTCTTAAATACATTGATCCCAGCTATATTATTAGAAGTTCACCTGCTAATGCCAGTGATTCGCTTTATTGTGCTAGGCTTGGGTCGAATGCTGTGCATGCTGCAATGGCTGGTAAGACAAAAATGTTGATTAGTTTATGGAGTACAAAATTTGTTCATATACCTATTAAGATGGCAGTAATTGACAGAAATAAGGTTAATCCAAATGGTTCTTTTTGGAGAGATGTTCTTTCAAGTACGGGGCAACCAATTAGCATGAAGAATTAAATTAATTTAATTCTTTCTATTTGGCAGCATTGCCAGCAATATTTAATATATCCCAAGTTCTTGAGAAGGGTGGGGAATATGAGAAATCCATCATCCCTAGCTCTTTTGTTGTAAGTTTTGAATAGATTGCAATTGATAAAGCATGAATTCTTATTACGGCTCCATTTTTTCCTATTGCTTGTGCCCCAAGGATTATTTTGGTATTTTCCTCATAAATTAATTTAATATAAAGATCTTCTTGGCCTGGATAATAATTTGTATGATTTTTGTCCTTTACAAAAATCGTTTTATATTTTATTTGGAGCTTTTTTGCATCTTTTTCTGTAAGTCCTGTTCTTGCAGCTTCTAAAGATAGTATTTTAATTGAAGCTGAGCCCAATGTGCCTTTAAATGCTGTATGATTCCCAGCTAAATTTTCACCAACTATTCTTCCAAGTTTGTTGGCTGTTGTTGCCAAGGGTATGTATTCATTTTTTTTACTTACTATATTATAAATAGTTGCACAATCTCCTGCAGAAAAAATATTTTTTATGCTAGTTTCGCCATACTCATTTACAATTATTGCTCCATTTTTAGTAGTTTTAAGCTGGTTTTCTAAAAATTCAGTGTCAGGTTTTATTCCGGTAGCAAGTATAACAGCGTCAGCTTGATAAGTATTTTTGTTTGTTACTACTCCTTCTGCCTTTTTTTCTCCTATTAAACTTTTTACAAACTCATTTGTATGAAGATTAACCCCCTTTTTTGTTAGTTCTTCTTCCATTATTGTGACTATTTCTTCGTCAAAGGAATCTATGAGTATGTGCTTATCTAGTTGAATTAATCTTACATTTTTTCTTTTATTTTTTGCTGCTTCTACCATTTCAATTCCAATGTATCCACCACCAATTATCACTATATTTTTAATCTCTTCTCTATCCATTAATTTTTTTATTTTTTGACCGTCTTCTAAATTTTTCAGAGTATGAAAATTTTCTAGATTGATATTATTGATTGGTGGAATAATAGGTTTTGCACCAGTTGCTATCATAAGTTGATCGTAAGTATTGTTAAAAATGGTTCCTGTTTTTTGATTTTTTATTACAATTGTATTGTTTTTTGCATCTACTTTGATAACTTCGTGGTTAGTTTTAACAGAGATTCCAGTTTTTTCGAATTCTTCTTGTGTTCTTGAGATCATTGTATTGGGGTTGTCAAAGAATCCCCCCACAAAGTAAGGCAGGCCACAGGTTCCAAAAGATACAATATTTGTTTTTTCATAGATAGTAATGTCTAGCTTTTTGTTTAAGCGGTTTGCTTTAGCTGCGGCACTAGTTCCTGCTGATGTGCCCCCAATAATTATTATTTTCATCATTGTTTTCCTATTTATTTGTTTACAAGCTCTTTTTGGTTGTATATATTATGGTTGAATTGTTTGAGCTGTTTAGCAGATATAACGCCTGCAAGCATTGAGCCGCCTACATTAACAGCTGTTCTTCCCATGTCAATTATAGGCTCAACAGATATTACAAGTCCTACCAATCCCACTGGAAAGTTCATTGCTGAGAGCACCATTAGTGAGGCTGTTGTTGCGCCTCCACCAGCGCCAGCAGCTCCAAATGAAGTTATTATTATTAATCCAATAAGTGTGAGTATAAATGAAATATCTGTGGGGTTTATTCCCTGAGTTGGTGCTATCATTATTGCAAGCATAGCGGGGTGTAGTGCTGCACAACCATTTTGCCCAATTGATGTTCCAAAGGAGCTTGATAAATTTGCTATTCCTTCGCTTACTCCCAGATTTTTAGTTTGAATTTCTATATTAATGGGTATGGTTGCAGCACTCGACCTAGATATGAATGCAAATGATAGTGCTGGGAATATTTTTTTTATAAAAGTAATTGGGTTTAATTTATTTATTGCAATTAATGTCATATGCATAAGAAATGTAAGACCTATGGCAATGTAGGAAGCAATTACAAATTCTCCAAGCTTTATTATGCTTTTGATTTCGCTGGTTGCTGTAATTTTTGTCATTAAAGCTAATATAGCATAAGGCGTTAGTTTTAAAATCAAAGTTACTACACCTAATATTATGTCTTGGAGTGTTAATATTATTTTTTTAAAAAATTCTATTGATTCTGGCTTTTTGATAGATGTTTTAAGGGCGGCTATTCCTATGATAGCTGAAAATATCACGACCCCGATGGTTGAGTTTTTTCTAAGCCCTGCAAAATCTTCAAATATATTTTGTGGAATAAGATCTGTGATTTTTTTTGTGATTGTTGTTTGATTTAATATTTCAAGGCCTTTTTGCAATTTTTCACTTTGTAAAATTTCGATGGTTCCCGCTTGTAGTCCTTCGGCTGTTAATCCCAATGCTAAAGCAGTGAAAATGCCAATTATGGCAGCAATACCTGCTGTAAATACTAGTGTTAATATTACAAGTAGGCTCATTTTCCCAACATCTTTACTATTGGTTAGTTTTATTATTGCAGAGATTATTGATGTTATTATTAAGGGGATTATAATCATTTTAAGGAGCCTTACGTATCCATCGCCCAAAATACTTATCCAATTTATAGTTTCGTTTGTTATTTCTGAATTTGTTCCATAAAAATATTGAATGGTCATTCCAAATACTATTCCGATTGCTAACGCTATAAACACTCTTTTTGTAAAAGAAACATTTTTTCTTTTACAAAGATAAACTATGCTTATTAGAATAAGCATTATTATAATATTGATTAATGTATATAATATACTTATTTTATCCATTATTACCTCTTATATAAGCTTAGTGCATTCTTTTTTAAACTTAAGGGGGTATATTCAAAAATTAATTAATCTTGTTTTAAAATTTTTTTAGAATTTTTTTAGAATAAGATTCTATTACTTCATCTTTAAAATTGTCATTTTTTAAAATTTGATTTGCAATAATTTTTCCTAGCTGAACTCCTTCTTGGTCGAATGAGTTTATATTTAATAAAAATCCCTCAAACATTACTTTATTTTCATAATGGGAGAGTATTGCTCCTATTGCATAAGGTGTTAATTCTTTTGAATATATTAGTGCAGAAGGTCTCTCGCCTTGGAAATTTTTATTTTTATTGCTATTTTCTTTACCTTTTGAAAATGCTATTATTTGGGCTATTAAATTTGCTTTTAATTTATCATTGCTTGAGCTGTTATCAGATATTACATCTTCTTTAAGTTGTGTTTCATTAAAACCTATGAAATCCATTGGAACTATATCCGTTCCTTGGTGAAGCATTTGAAAGAATGAGTGTTGAACATCTGTTCCAATGCCTCCCCAAATTATTCTTACAGTTTTGTAGTTTATTGTTTCATTAAATCTGTTTACACTTTTTCCATTACTCTCCATTTCAAGTTGTTGTAAATGAAGATAAAAATTTTCCATTGCTTTAGAATAAGCAATGATGCAGTTGCTACTGTAATTTAGAACATTTCTTTCATATATGCTAATTAGTGCTGCCAAGAGAGATGCATTGTCTTTTACGTTTTTGTTTAATGATTTTTTGTCAGCCTCATTGGCTCCTTTTAGAATTTCTTTTGCAACTTTTTCTGTGAAGCAAAGAGTAAGTAGTGTAAGTCCAACTGCTGATGTTGGAGAAAATCTTCCACCTATTGAGTCATGCATGAAGAAATATTCAAGATATCCTTTTTCTTCTATTGCCAACATGCTATCTTTTAGTGTTATAATGACCATTTGTTTTTTATATTCTTTTATGCCATTTAATTTTAATTTGTTTATTAAGAATTGCATATTAGCTTTAGTTTCTAATGTATTTCCACTTTTTGAGACAATAATAAAAAGCGTTTCATCAACATTAATGCTGCTTAATACTTCTTCTGATTCGTCTGGATCAATGTTTGAAATAAAATAACCATTCATTAGGGCTAGATTGTGTTTTTTTGCATAATTTTTTATTGAGCTGTAAAGAGCTTTTGGCCCCAGGCTAGATCCACCAATTCCTATTTGAACTACATTTTTAAACTTTTTGCCATTTGAACTTTTAATGTTCCCAGAATGAATTTGCTTTGCAAAATTATATATTTTTTCAAGTTCTGATTGGAAAAACTCTCTCATATTTTCTTTATTGTCTTCTATTACGTCCTTACCAATTTGCCCTCTTGTAAGGTGATGCAGGACTTTTCTATTTTCACTAATATTGATCTTTTCCCCATCAAGCACTTCTTTATATTTTTCTATTAAATTTGCTTCATCGCTTAAATTTTGAAAAATTTTAAGGTGGGTTTCATTAATTTGTTTTGAAGCATAGTTATAATGTACACTATCTCCTTCTATTGTAATGTCGTATTCTTTTATCCTTTTTCCAGTTAATGCCGTTTTGAGCACTTCTGGAGCAATACCTTCAAGGATTTTAAAATTTTCAAGTTCATTAAGATTTTTGTAATTTAACATAAACACACCTCTTTATTATGATTTAAATTTTTCTATTTCTTATTTTACACATGTTTTTAATTTTTAAGATAATAAATTTAAGGAATCTTATTATTATATTGCTTTCAGAATAAATTTTTAAGTAAGCTTCTCCTTCGTTTGCCTCGCTTCTTGTGAATGATTTTCTAACATTATTCTCATCAAGTTCAATTTCAAGTAAAGTTTTTTTGTTTTCAATTGAGATTACCTTTACTTCAATTTCTTTATAGCCTATTTCTTTTAAGGCCTGATATCTTCTAAGTCCTGCTATCAAGTTTTTATTTTTATCTATTATTATTGGATAAATTAATCCATGTTTTATAATACTGTTTTTAAGAGTTTCAATGTCTCCTATATTTTTTCTAATTCTTTTTTTTATTTTTATTTGATCGATATCTATTAACATATTGTTTTAATCCAATTGGATATCTTCTCCGTTGACGTCTTTGTTGTTAATTTTTTCATTTTCATTGTTGTTTGAATTTAATTCTTTTGTGCTTTGTGTTTCTATGTTTGTTTCATTAACAATGACTTCGTCTTTAATTTCTTTGGTGTTTTCAATAAGCATTTCCTGGTTATTATTGTTATTAACTAGATCTTGTTGTGGATTTTTATTTTCTATTTCATTTAAGGGTTCTTCAATGTTCATTTCTATTTCATCTTCATTTTTATTTTCTTCATTATCATTAATGCTTTCAAGATCATTGTTATTATTGTTAAAGCTTTCAAGATTATTATCATTATTACTATTGTTATTAAAGCTTTCAAGATTATTATCAAGATATTCAAATTCAGGAGTGTCAAAATTTATTTCATCGTTATTATTAATCTCATCAATTCCATATATGTTAAATTCTATTGTATTTTTAAATTCTTGTTTATTTTCATAATATTTTGATTTTTCAACTGGCTGGGTGCCGGAAATAAATAGTTCATTTATTATTTTTTCATCAGCAATTTCTTCCGGTAGTAGACCCGTTTCTGCTTGTACGGGGATGCTAATTATTCCTGCAGGTTTTACAAAAACTTTTTTGGGTAAGTTTTTGTGATATTCTGCCATAAATTCTCCCCAACTAGGCCCTGCCAATCCTGTTCCTGTTCCAGATATTCCCAGTGAATATCCTTTTTTGTCAAATCCAACCCAAAATGCTGTTGTTATATAAGGAGAGTATCCTATTGCCCATCCGTCTGCCCAATTTTGTGTTGTTCCCGATTTTCCAGCAATGTCTGATTTAAAATTTTTGAGATTTGTATATCTTTGATTTGCTAGGGTTCCGTATTGAATTGTTGATTTCATCATATCTGTGATTATGTAAGCGGTTTGAGGAGATACTATTTGAGTTTGGTGTTCTTTGTTTTTTATTTTAGCCAATATGCTTGCTTCTTCATTTGTTATTATTCTTCCAGCTCTGTCTTCAATGTATCTTATCCCATAAGGTTCGATTTCGCTACCACTATTTCCTAAAATTGCAAAGGCTCTTGCCATTTGGATTGGAGAAACTGATATTACACCTAGCGCTAGTGGATAAACTTTTGGAAACGTTTTTTCTATTTCTTTTGGATCTGTTATTCCTAGTAGTTTTGAGGAGTAGCTAATTGCAGAGTCAAAGCCTAGCCGGTCTAATATTCTTAATGCCGGAATATTTAAGGACAAAGCTAATGCTTGGCGCGTTAAAACGTTGCCTCTCCATTTGCCGCCATAATTTCCCGGAGCATAAACTTCTCCATTTTTATTTAGAAATGCTACTGGAGAGTCTGAAAACATTGTCGCAGCTGTTATTTTTTTTAGATCAATTGCGGCTGCAAAATATAATGCTTTGAATGCACTTCCAGGCTGAACTTTTGCTTGTGTGGCTCGATTAAATTCATTGTCTTTAGTGTGTCCACTTCCCCCAACCATGGCTCTTATTGCTCCACTTGTTGTATCTATTGCTATCATTGCTCCTTCAGGCTGTGCAATAAGTTTCGGTGTTAATTTATTTTTGATAATATATTCTTTTGTCGCCTTATCTATTTTATCAATTCCAAGTATAGCTCCAAAACTTGCAATTAGATCAATATTGTCTTCGTAAAATTTTCTTTTTCTCAGTTTTTTATATTGTCTTCCATTTATTCTTAAATTTTTAATTCCCAATAAATCTGATATCGCATCTACTACAGGGACAATTTCTGAATTAATGATTATTGTTTCAGATGATCTATTTAAATTGTGCATTGTTCTTGCTTTATTAATCATGTCGTTTGTAACTTTATCTGCATATTTTTGTGCTTCAAGATCAAGGGTTGAATATATTGAGTACCCATCTTTATATATGTTTGCGCCATCTGGTAAATATTTTAGTATTTTTTGCCTTATATATTCAGAGAAATAAGGAGCTTGGTCTTTTTTGTTTGAAATTGCAGATGTGTCAGCCATTCTAGTCCAATCATAATTTTGCCAGTATTCATTAAATTCTTTTTCAGCAATTTCAGCCTTGACTATTCCATTTGATACAACTTGGTTTAAAACTGCACGTTGTATTTTTTTTGAAAATTCTGGATTGTAAAGAGGTGAATAAAGTTTTGCATTTGGAAGCTGGATTATCATCATTACTGATTCTGCTGTATTGATTTTATTTACACTTTTGCCAAAAAAGAATTTTGATGCTGCAACTATTCCATAGTTTCCGTTTCCAAAATAAACTTTATTAAGGTACTTCTCTAGTATTTCGTATTTTGAGAGTTTTTTTTCAAGTTGAATTGCCCACCATATTTCATGTAATTTTCTCAAAATAGATCTTCTTGCTTGATTTGTGTAGAGAAGCTTTGCAAGTTGTTGGGTTAATGTGCTGCCGCCTGAAAAATATCTGCCAAGAACAATATTAAATGCGGCTCTAAATATTCCTATCAAGGAAAAACCTCGATGAGAAAAAAAACCAATATCTTCCCGTATCAAAAGCGTATTAATTAGATTGTCAGGCATTTTTCTCAAAGGCATTAATTCTCTGTTCTCATCAGATATAAATTGAGTTATTTGTTTTCCATTAATATCTAAAAGTCTTGAAGGAACTGCTGGATTTACATATCCGAAATTTTTATCTTTTTGTATGTTTATAGTCTTAGATACTGCTAATGAGAGTGTGATAATAGAAAAGCTAACTGCGAAATATGTTAAATATATAAGCAGCTTATGCGTATTTATTTTTTTCAAATTAGGGCTATTCAATTTCATACTTTTTACTAAAGTATACTATAAGTGCATAAGAATTAATAATGTTATGGGTTGATTGTTATAGTGTAAAATTATTGTTATAATTTTACACTATGTAAACAGCATTTTGTAAGTTTTGTTAATTGAAAGATGCTGTGAGAGGTGGATGATGGTATGTTTTTGATTTTAAGGGTAGATTTATTGATTTTTGGCTAAGCGTGTTTATAGCTTAATTGTTTTAAACTTTTTTATTTGTGTAAAACTGTTTAAAACAATTTGAAGCTTTGTTTAGTATTTTTATATTCAAAAAAAGGAGAAAGGAGAGGTTTATGCTTTTATCTAGAAAAATAAGAGATTATGGGGCTAAGTATAGGGGTAAAGAGATTAAAATGAGCACAGAGATAAATAGTTTTTTAAATCTTCGCAATACTATTGAGATGAGAATAGGCTCTTATACCGCTTTTGGAGTAATTTATTCTATTTCTATGGATTCTCTTAAGCTTATTTTTCAAGAAGATACAGTATTGCCCGCTTTGGCTAAAAATAAAAATTTAGGCTCTATTCAACTTAAGAAAAATTCAGATTCTAAGAGTAGTGCAGCTTTTTTCCCTTTTTTGTCTGTAAAACTATTGAGTGCTTCTGCTTATTCTTCTTTGAATAAAGAATACAATTTATTAACATTAGAATTTTTATCTCCTGCACCAGAAGAGATTGCTATTAAAGTTGGAAAGCTTCTTGATTTAAAGCTTGGGCAAAATCAGAGAATTCATGAGAGGATTATTATCGATAAAGATTCTATTAGAAAGCTAAAAATTGATTCTGATAAAGCTTTTATCAAGTTTAATGGAGCAAAACATAAATGCTTAATAAAAGATTTATCTTATGGGGGTGCTTTAGTAATTTCTTCTTTTGATTATGGGGATGTCGAGGAAGATGCAATTGATTTGATTTTTAGTTTTGAATTTATAGATGGAGAAATTTTTATTGAAGGTAAATCAAAAAGCTTAAGCGTTATTCAGACTCCCAGCGGAAAGGTTTTTGCGCTTGGTATTGCTTTTGATGAAGATAAAATACCACTTGAGTATACTATGTTGATCCATGATTATTTCAATTAATCAAAGGATTGAAATTTTTCTTATGTGATTATGCGAAAATTTACTTGTAATATTTAAGTTTAAGTCTTCTTGGTTGTATTTGCTGGTTTTGCTCGGGTTGGGAGGAGAGGTGTGGCGTGTTTTAGACTTTTGCTTTTAGCTTTAGCATTATTTTATTAATGAATATTTATGCTTTTTGAATTATTTTAAATAACAATTTAGCGTCATTTTTTGTTAATGAATCTATTTGAACTAGCTTTTTTGATTCTATTGTTTATTGAATGTCCAAGTTCTTCGTCTTTTAAGAATTCGCTAAGTATTTGTTTGTAGTTGTTTTCAGAATTTACCAACTCTTTGTAAAGGTTTTGTGCATATTCTTCAAGAGTGTTAAATACTGTAATATTTTTTTTATTCCAAAAAAAATTGAATAAATAGGATTTTAGAGTAGCTTTTGTGATAAGTATTTTCGTATCTTTGTTTAAGTATCTTCTTATGTTATCTTGACTTTTAAATAAATAAACGGGAATTTTTGGCTTATAATGTTCAATTATGTTTCCAGGTGATTTTTCTAGTTCCATTTTTGTTTCTGCGTAATTTACTGTATATTTTCCTTGAAGTTCATTTTCTATCATTTTTTTTGTTATTGCGCCTGGTCTTAATATCAGTACGTTATCTTTTAGGTCAAACCCAACCACAGTTGATTCGATTCCAATATTAAAGTCTTTGTTCTCTTCCGGTTTTATTATTCCTCTTACAAGTCCATTTAATTCTTTTAAGGCCATTTCGAAATTTGTTGAGCTTGGTCTTTTTGATATGTTTGCAGACGGTGCTACTATGGGGACTTTAGATGCTTTTATTAGGCTTAAAGCTGTTTTATTTGCAGGAATTCTTATTGCCACTGTGTCTAGGTTTCCACTTACAAATCTAGATATTTTTATTGATTTTTTAAGAACATAAGTTAAAGGGCCTGGACTAAATTTTTTGATTAGCATGAGGGCACTTTTGGGAATATATTCTGATAATTCTTTTATTTTTTTTACCGTATCAACATGTACTATTAAAGGATTGTTGATGGGCCTTTTTTTTACTAAAAAAATCATTTTTACAGCATCTTCATTGTAAGCATTTGCGCCAATTCCGTAAACTGTTTCTGTTGGGAATACTACAAGTTCTCCCATTTTGATAAGTTTTGCTGCTTTTTGTATTTGGCTGCTGCTAATTATTTCTGTTGATATCATTTTTTAGACTTTTTTCTTTTTATAATTAAATCAAAAAAAATGTAAATAAGCAATTTGCAAGCTTAATTGTTTATTGAAATATGTTTTTATATTATAATAAACATTATGAGAAATTTAATTGATGCCATCTTAAGAGATAATAAAAACTTTGTTTTTCTCTTTGTATTTTTTTTTATTGCTTCTCATTTAAATTCTGCCACAGTGGGTCTTGCTTCATGGTATGGCGAAGCTTTTCACGGCAAAACTACTGCTAATGGCGAAAAATTTGATATGATGGCGCTTACTGCTGCTCACAAAGAATTGCCCTTTAATACTACCGTAAAGGTTACAAATCTTTTAAATAATAGATCAGTTGTTGTAAGAATTAATGATAGAGGTCCTTTTAGGAAGGATAGAATAATCGATTTGTCAAAATATGCCGCTGAGAAGCTTGATTTTTTAGGAATAGGGGTTGCTCCTGTAAAAATTGAAGTGATTGAAAGTTCGAATGAAAAAAGACCTTCTGTATCAAAATCTAGTGACTTTAAAAAAACATTTAATATTCCTGGGGTTAAAGAAGAAAAGAAAACCAAGCAATCAGACGAAAATATTTCTGTTAAAAATAAATCCAAAGATTTATTGGCAGATTACTCAGTTTCTGCTGACAAAGAAACAGATTTTTACATACAAGTTGGATCTTATAGGAAAAAAGATTACGCTGATAGGGCTTATCGAATATTAAAAAAAGCGGGTCTTTTTGTTGTAGTAAATTCTCATGGGCCGTTTTATACCGTTTTTATTCCTACTAATGCCGATGATGTTCAAAAAAATATAGAACTTATTAAATCTGCTGGATATAAAGATACTTTAATAAGAAAAACCAAGGTTCCAGGCGAGAGCCTTATTATGGATTGATTTTTTAAATTATTTTTTTATTAAAATTATTTATTAACTTTTTAAAATTTTATGATTATGTCCTTTATTGCCGGTCCTTTTGTGGTATTTCTTTATTTTAAAAATTTCAATGTTATTTTTGGAAATTTAAATTTATTAAACGACTGTTTTACTTTGTTTAAATTTGTATTTTATTGTTATGTAGTTATTTTATGAAGTTTTTATTTGATATTCCTCTTCCAATTATGATTTTAGCTCCAATGGAAGATGTTACCGATACTGTTTTTAGAAATTTAATTCATTTAATAGGATCTGCAGAAGGAGAACCTCATATTTATTTTACCGAATTTATTTCTACAAAAGGAATTTTAAATGGATCAAAACAATCTGTTCAACATGTTTTTTTAAAACCCAATGAACTTAATAGGCCTTTAATTGCTCAGATTTGGGGCAATGTTCCTGAGCAATTTTATAGAGCAATAGAAATATTAGGGAGCATGGGGTTTTGGGGAATTGATATTAATATGGGTTGTCCTAAGAGTAAAATAATTAAAAAAGGAGTTTGTTCAGCTTTAATTAATAATAAATCTTTAGCTAAAGAGATAATTCTTGCAAGCAAAGAAGCTTGTGCGAGATTTAATTTGCCTCTTAGTGTTAAGACCAGGCATGGATTTTCATATCCAGAAGTTGATGATTGGCTGGGGTTTTTGTTAGGCCTTGAAATTGATATGTTAACGGTTTATCCAAGACTTGCTGTTAATCAGAGCAAAGGTCCTGTTAATTTTGATATTTTTTATGAACTTGTTAAATTACGAAATAATCTTAGTCCTTCTACTCTGATTATTGGAAATGGGGATGTTTTGAGTCTCAAGGAAGCTAGATATTATGTTGATAAATATTTAATTGATGGAATTATGTTTGGTCGTGGAATTTTTGATAATTTGAATTTATTTAAGCCCTTTTCAAAACACTTTTTAGATAGTAATTTAAATTTTAGGTTAAATATATTAAAATTCCATATAAAGGATTTTCATGCTACTTGGGGACTTGAAAAAGATTTTAATAAACTTAAAAAATATTTTAAGATATATTTTACTGAGAAGGAAAGACAGAGTAAGTATTTCTCAAATCTTATAAATTCAAAAACTTATGAAGAGCTTTTTGAAAATTTAAAAGTTATTGACATGGTAGGAGATTTTTAAACGATGAATTGTAGACCTCTTGAAAAATATGATCCTAAGGCATTTGAAGATGAAATTTACACTAAGTGGCTTAAAAACAATGTTTTTTTGCCAGATAATTCTTTATTTGAAAAATTTAGTATGGTTGCGCCTCCTCCTAATGTTACTGGCGTGTTGCACATGGGGCATGCTCTTAATTTTGTTTTGCAAGATGTTCTTGTAAGGTATAAAAGAATGAAAAGACACAATACTTTGTGGCTTTTTGGCACAGATCATGCAGGAATAGCAACGCAGGCTGTTTTTGAAAGACATCTTAAAAAGATTGGTAAAAGCAAAGATGATTTTGAAAGAGAAGAGCTTGTTCAAGAAATTTTTAAATTAAAAGATAGGCATAGAGGGATAATTGTTAATCAGATAAACAAACTTGGGGCGTCTTATGATCACTCAAGAGAAAGGTTTACTCTTGATGAGAATCTTTGTAAGGCTGTTAACAAGGTTTTTAAGGACTTGTATTTTAAGGGGTTGATTTATAGGGGTGAGTATCTTGTTAATCTTGATCCTGGATCTGGGAGTGTTGTTAGCGATGAAGAGATTGAATACAAAGAAGTTGATGGTAAGCTTTATTTTGTTAAGTATTTTATTGATAACTCTTCTTTTATTGAGGTTGCAACAACTAGGCCTGAGACAATGTTTGGGGATACTGCTATTGCTGTTAATCCTAATGATGAGAGATATAAGTCTTTAGTTGGCAAAGAAGTTACAATTCCTTTGACAACTAAAAAGATAAAAGTTATTGCAGATTTTTATGTTGACAGCGCTTTTGGCACTGGGGCTTTAAAAGTTACTCCTGCACACGATCCTAATGATTTTGAAATTTCAAAAAGGCACAATATTTCTAAGGTCAATATTTTAACTCAAGATGGAAAACTTAATAAAAATGTTCCTTTGCAATACCAAGGATTAAGTGCGAAAGATGCAAGATTTAAAATTGAAACAGAATTAATGGAAAAGGGTTTTTTGCAAGATGTTAAGAAGCATAAACAACAGGTTGGGCATTGTTATCGGTCAGGTGAGGTTATTGAACCTTATTTGTCTACTCAGTGGTTTGTGAGAATGAAGCCTTTAGCAGACAAAGCTTTAAAGGCTTTAGAGAATGGCGAATTAAAATTTTATCCTAAAAAGTGGGAAAATACATATAAATATTGGTTATCAAATATTAGAGATTGGTGTATATCAAGACAGCTTGTTTGGGGACATAGAATACCGGTTTGGTACAATGTTGATACATCTGAACTTATTGTTAGTGATACTGATCCTTCTTTAGATGAAAAGAATATGGGGAAGAGGTTTGTTCAAGATCCAGATGTTCTTGATACTTGGTTTTCTTCTTGGCTATGGCCCTTTTCTTCGCTTGGATGGCCCAATGTTGATGTTGATTTTAAAAATTATTATCCAACAAATACCTTGATAACAGCTTACGATATAATATTTTTTTGGGTTGCAAGAATGGTGATGGCAGGATTAGAATTTACAGGGCAAGTTCCTTTCAAAGATGTTTATATAACACCTCTTTTGCGTGACAAACAAGGTAAAAAAATGTCAAAGTCTTTAGGCAATGGAATAGACCCTCTTGATATTATTAATGAGTATGGAAGTGATTCTTTGCGGTTTACTTTATCCTTTTTGTCTGTTCAGGGTCAAGATTTAAATATTGACGCTAAAGATTTTATGTTTGGGGCTAAATTTGCAAACAAAGTTTTTAATGCTTCCAAATTTATTCTTTTAAATTTAAAAAATAGAAAAATATTAAATGATTTGAAATTTAACGACATTGACAAATGGCTGCTTACAAGCTTAAATTCGACTATTCTTGGTGTAGAGTCTTCTTTTGCAAATTATAAATATAACGAAGCTTCAAAATTTGTTTATGAGTTTTTTTGGAATGATTTTTGTGATTGGTATATTGAAATTAGCAAAATTGATTTAAATAATGAAAATGTTGATATTCAAAATATGGCTATTTCTAAGTTGCTATTTTTTCTTAAAAAATCATTGTTAATTTTGCATCCGTTTATTCCTTTTGTTACAGAAAAAATTTATTCTGAATTTGCAGAAAAGGAAGATATTTTAGCTTTAAATGAATATCCAAATTTTGATATTGCCAATAATTTTCAAGAAGAATTTGAAATTTTTAAAGTATTGAAAACTTTTATTATAGCTATTAGAACACTTAAGAGTGAATTTAATATACCTGCTAGTGTTGAAATTGATGTTGCTTTGAAGTTTGATGCTGATTTTAAATATGAGGCATACTTTAAGGCTAATGAAAGCATTGTAAAAAGAATGATTAATTTTAAAAATATATTTTACAATGAAAATTATGATGGCATGCTTGGTGTAGCTGCAGTTGGTTTTGAAATTTATGCAGATGTTAAGTCATTGATAGATAAAACCAAAGAGTTGATAAGGCTTGAAAAGCAGCTTGAAAAGTATAAAATGCTCAATATTTCTGTTTCAAAGAAACTTGAAAATGAAAATTTTTTAATGAATGCTCCCAAGGAAATTGTTGAATCTGAAAAATTAAAATTTGTAGAATTTTCTTCTTTAATTAATAAAATAAATAATTATATTATTAATTTAAAAAATCTGTAAAAAGATTGAAAAATTATTATGTAATGAAATTGGCTATGGTTAGCTTTTCAGTAAAATGCTTGCTTTTTATTAGAAATAGCACATTTTGTGCTATTAATTGTTAAGAAGCTTGAGGAGATAAAAAGCTTGAATCTTGTAGTTTCATGAAGCTGTTTATTATTGTTGAWACATCTTCTTCTTTGATGTAAATTGATGGAAACGTTTTTCTTTGATCAAATAGGAAATTGAAATCAAGAATTAAATAAATTTGATTATTTTTTCGAGTTACACTTAGTTTTAATTCAAAATCATCATCGTCTTTGTATCGTTTATAGGGATTTTCTTTAATCATTTTTGTCTCTAATAATATGATTTCATTTTCTTTAATGTTTTTTGGTCTGCTGTCAAATAAGCTTAGACTTTTGATTATATTACTAGTATTTAAAAGATTAAAAAAGTTGAAATTTCTTCTATATCCGTTTTCTTTTAGGATAAGTTTAACTTCTGAATCGTGATCTTTAATGTATGGTCCGTTATGTTCAATTTCAATAATGCCTTCAAGGCTTGCATTATTTAGAACCTCGGAATATTTCTCTTTTTTTATTAGTATATCTTGTATAAAGAACAAATCTTTGATTGTGTCTTTTGCAAAAGCATAATTATTGGATATTAAAAAGATTAATACCCTCACAAACAATTTTTTTGTCATTAAAATTCTCCTTGTGCCATTTGGAAGTATATCATACTTGTTGGGATTTTTTTAACGACTTATGTTAAAAATAAATTTTTAATTTTTTTGAGCTTTTATCATATGTCTTTTATTTCCAAATCCTTTTTCTATGTGAATGTATTTAAAATTAGCAAGTTTTAGGCCATCTTTTACAATTCTTGCAGAGGAAAATGTTGAAAGCTTGCATTTCGGACTGCTTTTCTCAGAAATTAAATTAAATATTTCATTGCTCCACATTTCAGGATTTTTTTTGGGATTAAATCCGTCTAAAAACCAGTATTCTACATTTTCAGGAATTTCTTTGATTTTTATTTTGGCGTCTCCAATTAAAATTTTTAAATTAACATTTTCTGTTATTTTTAGTTTTAAATTTTTTTTTGGAATTTTAGAATAATTTTTCAACATTAATTTAAAATAAGCGGTTTCTTTAGCAAAGAACTTTGAAATTTGCATTATTGTTTTTTTTTCGAGTGGAAATTTTTCTATAGAATAATAATTAATTTTTGAGGTTATGTTGTTTTCTTTTATGAATTTTAAAAGACATATAAAGTTTAATCCTGTTCCAAATCCCAACTCTGCTATTAAAATATTTTTTTTTGTTTTTAATTCTAAATCTAAATTGCAACCTTTAATAAATGTATAAAAACTCTCTTCAATTCCCTGCTTTGGATTGTAATAGATGTCATCGAATTTGCTTGAATATATGGTATTTTCTTTAAAAATTGGCTTTTTCATTTAATTTTATTTTTTCAAGCTTACAGAATTTTGTAAGCTTGAAATTTTTAATTTGATTGATCAGAATAATAAGTTTTTATGTATAAATTTGTAATTTTTATTAAATATTTAATAAAAATTAAAGCTAAGTAGCTAAACTTAGCTTTTTACTCTTCTATTATTGCAACTATTTCTTTTGCTTTTAGTATTAAATGTTCTTTATTCTCGATTTTTACAGCAGCTCCTGCGTATTTTTCATAAAGCACAGTATCACCAACTTTTACAGTGATCTCTTCTTTGTTAGAACCAACAGCTATAACTGTCCCAATATTTGTTTTTTCTTTTGCATTTTCTGGTATGTAAAGTCCTGAGATTGTTTTACTCTCAGCTTCTTTGATTTTTATTAAAACTCTATCAGCTAACGGCTTAATATTTTTCATCTCAAACATCTCCTTATATAATAATATTAAATATACGAAAAAACTGAGAGTTGAGTCAATATATTTATATGGTGCTTGAAAATTAAATTAATTTTCAAGATAATTTTGTTATTAGAATATCAATTTAGGCAGGGTAATGGTTTGATAACTGTAAGTAATTTGGAAGTTGCATTTGGAGAGAGAGTTTTATTCAAAGATGTAAATATTAAATTTTCTCCTGGAAATTGCTATGGAATAATTGGTGCTAATGGGGCAGGAAAAAGCACTTTTTTAAAAGTATTAGGGGGAATGATTGAAGCTAGTAAGGGTGAAATATCTATCCCCAAAAATCAAAGAGTAGCAGCTCTTGAACAAGATCAATTTGCTTATGATGGATATAAGGTTATCGATACTGTTATTATGGGTCACAAAAGACTTTATTCTGTTCAAAAAGAAAAAGATGAAATTTATAGTAAGCTTGATTTTACTGATGAGGATGGAATTAGAGCTGGAGAGCTTGAAGCAGAATTTTCAGAGCTTGGAGGATACGAGGCTGAATCTGATGCAGCGGTTCTTCTTAAAGGTCTTGGAATAGATGAGGCAATTCATAATAATTTAATGGGTGATGTTGAAGGGGCTTTAAAAGTTAGGGTTCTTTTGGCTCAAGCACTTTTTGGTGATCCCGATGTATTACTTCTTGATGAGCCTACTAATAACCTTGATCTACAATCTATTAAATGGTTAGAAGAGTTTTTAATTAATTTTGAAAATACAGTTATTGTTGTATCTCACGATAGACATTTTTTAAATCAAGTTTGTACTCATATTGTTGACATTGATTATGGCAAGATTCAAGTGTATCTTGGAAATTATGATTTTTGGTATGAAACAAGTCAGATTTTAAACAAGCAACTAAAAGATGCTAAAAAGCGATCTGAAGATAAAATTGCTGAACTTAAGACATTTATTCAAAGATTTTCTAGTAATGCATCTAAGTCTAAGCAAGCAACATCAAGGAAAAAGTTGATTGAAAAAATAAAGGTTGAAGATTTAAAGCCTTCTTCAAGGAAGTTCCCTTATGTTAATTTCAAAAGCGAAAGAGAACTTGGCAAGAATGTTCTTACAATTAAAAATTTAATAAAAGAATTTGAAGGGAATTTAATTTTAAATAAATTTAGTATTATTGTTGAACCTCAGCAAAAGATTGTTTTTTTGGGAAATCCCATGTTTGCAACTTTTTTGTTTGATATTATTACAAATGAAGATAGAAATTATAAAGGTCATTATGAATGGGGATCTACCGTTAATTTTTCGTATTTTAATAAAGATAATGGAAAATATTTTGATTTAGATTTAAATTTAGTCGATTGGTTACGTCAGTATTCAAAAGAACAAGATGAAACTTATATTAGAGGATTTTTAGGTCGAATGCTTTTCAGCCAAGATGAAGCTTTAAAAAAGGTAAATGTTCTCTCAGGGGGAGAAAAAGTAAGATGCATGCTTGCTAAGGCTATGCTTAGCGGAGCTAATGTTTTAATACTGGACCAACCCACAAATCACTTAGATCTTGAGGCAATTACATCTTTAAATTCCGGGCTTAAAGAGTTTAAAGGAGTTGTTCTTTTTACATCACATGATCATCAATTTATAGATACTGTTGCTAATAGGATTATAGAGTTTACTCCTAACGGAATAATTGATCGATATATGACTTTTTCTGAGTATGTTGATGATGCTAAGATTAGGGATCTGAGAAATAATCTTTATGGCAATAATGCTGGTTTTAGGCTTTAGTAGCAGTTTTTTAGAAACTCAAAAGGTTTTTTATTTTGAGAGGTCTACTTTTCATATTTGTGTTTTCAGCTTCTTTTTTAAGGCTTTATTCTGATATTAATTTATATTTTCAAAAAGCATTAACTGGCAAAGTTGCAGGCAATCCAATTATTGATGAAAAACGTGACACTATTACAGTTTTAACAAAAGATAGATGGTTGACTACTTATACAATGTCATTTGAGAAGAAATATTCTTATAGATTAAATAGAATGCCATATCCTTTTCTTTTGAAAGATTTTGATAATGGGTATTATGTTATTACAGTTAGAAATGAAGTTCAAAAGATCAGAAGAGGAAAACTCGTTTGGAAGTATAAGCTTGATTTTTCACCTTTGAGCTCTCCTGCAATAGGAAATGTTAACATCCTAATTCCTCTTGCTAATGAAAAGGTTGTTTCTATTGATTTAAATAGCGGTAAAAAAATGTTTGAGGTTGACATAGGTGGTAGGCCTGCTACTTCTCCTGTAGTTTTTGATAATGGGGATTTTTGTATTGCAAGTGAAAATGATGAAATATTTTTGTTTGATTCTTTGGGTAATAAGAAATGGTTTTTCAGATTAGTTGCTTTCCCTTTTTTGTTAATGATAAATACAAAAAAAGAGGTAGTTGTTGGACATAAGTCAGGGCATATTGTTGCTTATGGAAGAGATTTTGGGGAAGTTATTAGCTCTATTAAGTTGGATTTTCCTATTAATTTTTTGTTTGAAAAGTTTAATGGTGAATATGTCGCAATTTCAAATGTTGGTATGTTTTTTGATTTGAATAGAAACTTTAAGCTTAAATTTAAAAAAAAAATGAACTTTGAGATTGAGAAAGCTGTTCTTTATAATAATAGAAATCTTTTAATTTCAACCAAATCAAATGGAATTTTGTCTTTTGAAGAGGATTTTGATATATCTTTTTCAGATGCTAAACTTAAGGGCTTGTCAGGACTTAGTGCTAATTCAGGTATTATTGTCTTAGGGGGAGATGATTGGGTTCTTAGTACTTATTATTACGAATACGACAGAGAGCTTGATGTTAGCGTTTGGAACCATTTTGGAGGTAATAAATATAATCAAGGCAGAATAGATTTAAAAGAAAAGCGTTTTGTAGATTATGATAAAAATTATTTACTTCTTGAAGAGATCCTTAATTCTAATTATAGTGATGCTGCTTATAATAAATTTTTAGAGATTTTAGATTTTCTTGCAGCTGAACATGGAAATTTTCCCGCAAAATATTTAAATTTATATGAAAAAGCTTTTAATGTGTGGCTTTTGTCAGAAAAGAGGTTTGATAGAATTGCTTCAAGAGGCAAGCTTTATAGATATTTTGTATATGTTAATGATAAAGCTGCAATTAAGAGTTTTATTAATTTGGCAATTAGAGAGAGAGATATTAATAATATAATTACCATAGTCAAAACTATTACTAAATTTGAAAGTTATTATGGGCAAGATTGTATTATATACAATTACATCCAAAATATAGTGTTAAATTATCAGGGTAATTTGGAAATAGCTTATTCTGTGATTTTAAATTTGAGAAATATAATTTTAAATTCAACAGCCGAACTTCTTAAACTTTGTAAGCATAAGTATATAAAGTTATTAATGTTTATGAGGCGTCAAAATTTTTCTGAAAATATTAACAAGCACATTAATGAAATTATTTCAAGCATTCAAGATATTTCAAGTCCCCAAGATTGAATTAGCTGTTTTGCATATAAATCCGATTGTGTTAAAATTAGGTTTAAATTGGTGAATTTAGTTGGTAAGGTAGATTATAATTAAATTTATAGGAGAATTTCTTTTATGAAAAAAATGTTACTAATCTTTAGTTTTTTTCTTATTTTCTTGAATGGATTTCCTGTTAGTGCAAGAGAAGTTGATAGGGAAAAATTAAAGGACTTTGTTAATATGGATCTTGAGTTTGTAAATTATAAAGGCCCTTATGATTCTACAAATACATATGAACAAATAGTGGGTATTGGGGAGTTTTTAGCAAGACCGTTGACCAATTCCAATAGCAACTCAAGTTATTATGGTAAATATTTTATTAATAGATTTATTGATGATCAAGATAAAAAAGCAAGCGTTGATGTTTTTTCTATTGGTAGTAAGTCAGAGCTTGACAGTATATTGAATTTAAGAAGAATTCTTACAGGGTATTTAATAAAGTCTTTCGATTATGACAGGTCTAGTGCAGAATTAATTGCTAAGGTTATTACAATATATAATGCTGTTTATAGAGGAGATTTGGATTATTATAAAGGGTTTTATATTGAGGCTGCTTTAAAGTCTTTAAGTAAAGAAAATGCAGGTCTTTCTAGGGTTTATAGTCAGTGGGCTGGAAAGACACAAATATTTATTCCTCTTAAAAAGGATATTTTGTCTGGAAATATTGAGTCTGACATTGATATTGACAGTTTAGTTACAGATAAGGTGGTGGCAGCTCTTTTAAGTGAAAATGAAGCAGGTGTTAACTTTGCAAGAGATATTACAGATATTCAAGGCGAAACTCATAAGGCAGATCAAGATAAAATTGATATTGAATTAGACAATATTCATGAAAGTGATTCCAATATAACAGAAACTATTGAAAATTTAAGGGATCAGCTTGAAAAAGCTACAGATGAAGAGCATAAAAAAGAGATTGAAAGTCAGGTTGATGCTAAAAAGAAACAAAAGGAAGAGCTAGATAAAAAGGCAATAAATCTTGATAAAGCTCAGCAAAAATTAGATTCTGCTGAAGATAATTTAGATGTTCAAAGAAATACTGTTAGAGAGAAAATTCAAGAGGATATTAACGAAATTAACAAGGAAAAGAATTTACCAAAGCCTGGTGATGTAAGTTCTCCTAAAGTTGATAAGCAACTACAAATAAAAGAGAGCCTGGAAGATTTGCAGGAGCAGCTTAAAGAAACTGGTGATGAAAATCAGAAAAGAGAAATTGAAAAGCAAATTGAAATCAAAAAAAGTGATGAAAAGCTTTTAAAAAGTAAAGATGATAAAGCAAGTAAAGATGGTAAAGCCTTGGATCTTGATCGAGAATTAAATTCTAAAGCTTCTAGCAAAGAAAAAAGTAAAGCCAAGGAAGAAGAAATAACCAAGGGTAAGTCACAGAAAAGCTTAGGCGATTTGAATAATGATGAAAATCTTATGATGCCAGAAGATCAAAAATTACCTGAGGTTAAAAAATTAGATAGCAAAAAAGAATTTAAACCTGTTTCTGAGGTTGAGAAATTAGATAAGATTTTCAAGTCTAATAACAATGTTGGAGAATTATCACCGTTAGATAAATCTTCTTATAAAGACATTGATTCAAAAGAGGAGACAGTTAATAAAGATGTTAATTTGCAAAAGACTAAGCCTCAGGTTAAAGACCAAGTTACTTCTTTGAATGAAGATTTGACTACTATGTCTATAGATTCCAGTAGTCCTGTATTTTTAGAGGTTATTGATCCAATTACAAATTTAGGAACTCTTCAACTTATTGATTTAAATACTGGTGTTAGGCTTAAAGAAAGCACTCAGCAAGGCATTCAGCGGTATGGAATTTATGAACGTGAAAAAGATTTGGTTGTTATTAAAATGGATTCAGGAAAAGCTAAGCTTCAGATACTTGATAAACTTGAAAATTTAAAAGTGGTATCAGAGTCTAATTTTGAGATTAATAAAAATTCATCTCTTTATGTTGATTCTAAAATGATTTTAGTAGCTGTTAGGGATAAAGATAGTAGTAATGATTGGAGATTGGCCAAATTTTCTCCTAAAAATTTAGATGAGTTTATTCTTTCAGAGAATAAAATTATGCCTTTTACTAGCTTTTCTGTGAGAAAAAATTTTATTTATTTGCAAGATGAGTTTAAAAGTCTAGTTATTTTAGATGTAAATACTTTAAAGAAAGTTAAGTAACTTTACAGTTAGATTTAATTTGTATAAATCGTTAAAAAACCAAAAAAGCTAAAAACAAAAGTTTTTAGCTTTTTTAATATTTTTTCGGGATGGTGGGATTCGAACTCACGATCCCCTGCTCCCAAAGCAGGTGCCTTAGCCACTAGGCCACATCCCGAATGAAGCGCACCAATTAGGACTCGAACCTAAAACCTACAGATTAGAAGTCTGTTGCTCTATCCAATTGAGCTATTGGTGCATTTAAAATTCTAATGATGAGTATATCATTTTGAAAAATCCTTGTCAATAAAGTCTAGATACCTTTACTTTGTATATTTTTTATTTTTGTTTTGTGTTTATAATGTTTTATAATTTTTTTATGATTAATCTTGATTTGATTGTTGATGAAACTTTATTTAGATATCCTGATGTTAAACCTTTTTTAAATTATAAAAACAATTATGAACTTTTAATAATGGTTATTTTAAGTGCAAGAACAACAGATAATTTGGTGAATAAAATTTCTCCATACCTTTTTGAAAGGTACGAGAATTTTGAAAGTTTATCAAGAGCAAATGTGAGAGATGTTGAAAAATTAATTTATAAGACTGGTTTTTATTCAAGAAAGGCTAAAAATATTGTGAATTGCTCTATTGATATTTTAGAAAAATTTAATGGTGTTATTCCAAATAATATTTTTGATCTTATTAAGCTACCTGGAGTAGGTCGAAAAACGGCAAATGTTATTCTTGGATCTGTTTACAATAAACCCGCAATTATTGTAGATACTCATTTTAGTAGAGTTATTACAAGACATGCTCTTTCTTTGGAAAGTTCTCCTATTAAGATTGAATTGGATCTAAAAAGAAGAATAAAGCCTTGTAAGCAGTATAGATTTTCTATGGCTATTAATAAGCATGCAAGAGAAATTTGTACTTCTAGAAATGTAAATTGTGATAATTGTTTTTTAGAAAAATTTGCTCCAAGAGTTTGTTAATTTTTTATTTAAGATGATATTAAATGTTTCATTTTTTTTCTTAGCTTAAAATTTATAATTGCTAGTATTATGTTTATGCCTATTAATATGAGTAAGGGATTGATCCATATCCATAGATATTTATTGCCCATTTGCATATAGTTGAGCAGTTCTCCAAGACTGGGATATAGATTTTTATCTTGTTTTTGTAAAAAACTTACTACTTCAAAAGTAGTAAGACTTCTTCCCATTTGTAATGGGATTATAGATGATATTGATGAGAATACTTCTGGAAAAATATGATACAATATTATTCTAATTTTGCTTGCTCCCATAGCTTCGCTGGCTTTAATATAATCTAAATTTTTTATTATTAATGTATTGTTTCTTGCAATAAAAGCAAATCTAATCCATCCATGAATCAATGCTAATAGTGTTGCTGTTTGAAGCATATTGTAAGTTTTTTGTTTTAAAAAGTAATAAAAAACTAAAGACACAACGTAAAAAAAAGGTAATGTTTGCAATGTTTCAATTGGTTTTGAAATCAGCATGCAAATTTCAAAACTAAACATGCCAATGATTGTTCCAATAAAGATTCCAATTATTGCAGAAATTGTTGCGTAGCTTAGTGAAAGTAAAATAGAGTTTCTGGTTGCAATTATTAATCTTGCCATAATATCTCTTCCCATTTTGTCGATTCCTAATGGGTTGTCTTTTGTGGGTGGCATAGGTACATTTTTAATAGATTTTAAATAGACTTTATTTGGATCTTTTTTATAGATTGCAATTTTTGAATTTTCATTAACCAATGACGGAGTAATAATTAGCAACACAATAAATATATTAAAGAGTACGATATAAATTTTTTTTATTATTGTATCTGTTTTCATTAGTTTAGAGTGTCCTTATATGGGTTAATTTTGTAAATTAGTATATCTGTTATTATATTTGGAATAAGCATAATGAAAACGCCAATAAAAATCAAATCTTTAGAAATAGCATAATCGTTAAATTTCAAAGCATTTAAATATAAGGCCCCAATTCCATCAATTTCAAACATTGATTCAATCATTGATGCTCCAAAAAAAGCTGTTGTAATAATAGGTCTCATGTTTGTGAGTAATGGTGTTATTGATGGAATTAATGCATGTTTTAAGATTATTTGCAATTTATTTATTCCTCTTGATTTTGCAGCTTTTATGTAAAATTCTGATAAAGTTTTGTCAAGAGATTGTTTAAAAATTACAGAATTAAATATGAAGAATGAAAAAAACCATGCAAATCCACCCATTATTAAATTTTTTGGATTTAAATTAAGGTAATATATTAAAGACAGTATTAAAAATACTGTTAAGTTTCTTGGCATGGAGTGGAGCAATAGCATTAAATATTCTAGAATATTATTTATTAGATTATTTTTTATGTAAATTTTCCAAATTATAATAAGGATTATTGCCGCAATATAAGAGAGTAGGGCGCCTGGAATTGAGATTTTTAAAGTATTAAATATTTTTTGAAAAATTATTTTAGTAGTTGGCTTTCCTTTGCTCAGCAGAGAGTATCGATGATCGCCCCACAGCATTCCTTCATTTTTTGTTTTGTATATTATATATGAATTGCCAGCTATATGCTTCAAAAAGCAATCTTTTTCTAATTTTGATTTAGGGTTAAAGTCATGTATCAGGGCATATCTTTCTATACTTTTATATACTCCAATGTATTGTAAGTAATTTTTTATGACATTTGTTTTAACAAAAGGAGTATACTGTTGTTCATTTGAAAAAAGATTTACTAACGATACGCAAAAAAATGATGCACAAATTAAATTAATTAATAAATATATTGTATTTTTAAAAATAAATATTTTCAATAAAGACTAATCCTTAGAGTTGTTGGAAGCAAGTTTATTGATTTTTGTAATTTTCTTGGTTTGGATAATGCAGCTTGATAAAAAATAATAAATTAAACCTATTGCTATTGATATAAGGTAAAAATTTTGATTCTTGGAAAGGGGTTTTTGTAAGGTTAATATTTGCCCTTGGTTATATTGATCTTTATTATTGTTGGTTTTTATTACTGTTGAGTTTTTTGGGTAGTAGCCCAATTTTTTAGCTTCTTTTAGAATTTCCGATTTAGATACTTGTAGGTTAATATATCTTGCTTTTAATTCTTTTTGAATTTCTTTTAGTTTTTCGATGTGATTTTTTATTAATGTTAAGTTGTTATCCAATTTTTGATAATTAACAAATCCTCTCTCTCCAAATATGGGAGCTATTATAAAGTAGCTTAGTATTCCTGAGTAAAAAGACATTGCAATTTTTTTATAAATAGTCATATAGCTTGTAATTATATTCTTAATATACTATATTTACAAGTAGTTAAAATTGCTTTAGATTGTAGTTTTATTGAGTAGTTTTGGAGAGCAAGTTTGGCATGAAGGAAAGTGTTTTTTTTATCAAAGAAGGTCCCAAGGAAGTTAATTTTGATATTGAAAAGGTATTTTTAAGAAGTGAGTCTGTTGATATTGTTTCTATAGCCCCAGATAATCTTAAAACTTTTTTGGATGAAAAGCTGTTAAAACTCGATAACATCTTAAAAGAAAGGCACGGCGAGCTGATTAATTGTTTAAAGGGTGTTGAGCTTCGTGTTGAGAGAGTTGAAAAAGAAATGCTTGATAATAGTCTTAAGTTTGTTCAAAGGGATTTTATTTCTTATGATTCGAAGGATTTTGAAAAAAAATCATCCGAGACGGATGATTCATTTTCAAAAAAAGAAGATAATTTGCCTAATATTTCTATTGGTCAAGAAGAATTAGATGCGCTGCTTGAAGGTATCAATTATACCCCAAAAGAAAATGAAGAAGTTCAGCACGATGTTAAATTTAATAGAGATAAAGATTTGAATTTGACTAACAATTTACATGTGGCTGATAATTTTTCTAATAATATTCTTAAAAAAGAGGATATTAATGTTGACAGTGATAATGTGTCCATAGGAAATATGGAGTTAAATAATAATAACGATCACAGTAAAAAATTGGAAAGTTTTACTACAGAGCCAGATAAACTGTTAGATTCTGTTAATAAAAATTTGGATAATAGTTCTTCTTTGGAACATGAAGTGGGAGCAGAAGATCCCTATTCTATTGCTAATTGCGATAACTCTCGAAAATTGGAGAGCTTTGTAGATAATAATAAACAACGTTTGGATTTAATTAATGAGAATGAAAACATTGAGCATGAGAATGGTGATAATTGTGCGATTCTTAAAAGCTTTGGTGAACGTTTTGAGTCAAAAGAATTTGATGATTTTGAAAATATTTTAAAAGAGGATCTGGATTCTACGGTTGCCGAAGGCTCTTTTTCTAATGCTGGAGAGAAAAATTTGCATGATAATTTGAGAGATAAATCAGATCAAGACCAAAGTAATGATGTTGCTAATTATGAAAAGCCCAGCTCTCAAAGCATAACTAAGGACCCTTTTCCTTCTAATTTTAATTTTAATGATGTTGAAAAGGTTGTAAGCAAATTTAATGCTGAAGAATCTTTAAGTAATGTTGTGCTAAATAGCGATGAAAAAGCCATATTAATAAATTTTATTGATAGGGTAGAAAGTGAACTTGAGTTAAATCCTAATAGAAATATTTTTAAAATTAAACAAGAGTATGAAGTTTTAAAAAAAGTTAAATTTTTACTTACTAAAGGTTGAAAATCCATTCGTTTAAGTTCTATTTTTTATAAAAATTCTTAAAATTAATATTTGATAACTGAGCGGTTTGTTTGATATTAATTTTAATTTAAAAGATATATCAGTAAAGCCAAACAACATCTTATCTTTTGATAAAATGTTGTCTTTGTCATGGTATATTTTAATTATATTTATTTTTATATGTTTTTCTTTTAATGCTTTTTATATATAGCAAGATTAATCTGCATTGTTGTGATGTTCATGATGATCTTCTTGATTATCGTTGCTAGAAATATCATCTTTTTCTGTTAATTTTTTTTCTAAGTCGAATACATCAAAAAAAGTCCATTTGCTAGTCGTGTAGTAATATTCATCTTTATCTTTTTTGATTAATATGTCTTTGTCATTTTCTTCGTTTTTATTAAAATAAACTTCAATATTATTGACACTTTTATTGCTCCATTTGACTTCAATTTTGTATTGAAGATTATAATCATCTATTTTAGATTTATCAATTTCAAGTCCGTCAGCTTTAAATTCAGCAATAATATTTAAAGGCCTTTCTTTTGTCATTTTTTGGTTATTTAAAAAATAAAGGCCATCTTTACTGATAATCTCATAGTTATTATTTATGTTATTTTCATTTTCCTTGTTTAATTTTCTTATTATTTTGAATGATAAATTTTCTAATTTTGTGTTTTTTTCTTGGAACAATGTAGTATCTGAAAATGTATTGTAAGAATTTCCTTTGTATGATAAGAAAATGTTTTTTGTTAAGTAAACATTTTCGTCACTACCTTTAATGTATGCCAGTCTTGAATCGCCTTCTCCTGATTTTCCAACAAAAATTTCTGTTAACAGCTTATTATTATTGTCAAATAATTTAAAGCTTGGATTTTCTCCAATTCCTAGTTCCTTGTGTTTTTTTTGATCTCTACTTACAAGCTTGTTTTTTTGAAGCTCGTCTAATGCTTTGATTAGAGAGTTGACTTTTTTGTTATCAACAGGAATATTTTGTTTATTGTATGTTAAAATCCAATCTTTGCCAAGTTTTGTTAGCGTTCCTTCAAGCTCTGTTTCAATTTTAGAAATTAAATTAAAGTCAAAATCAAAAAATTTTTCTTCAAGGATCCTTGCTACTTTATTTTCATTTGAAAAAATTATTCCCAATAAGAATGTAGATGTTAACACTACTATTATCAATATTTTTATTTTTTCTTTATTGATTGAGAATATTTTTGGTTTTGTCATAAACACTCCTTTGTTCTTATTAATTTGCTTTTCTTTTTCTAGTAAATCTAACAAGTCCAAATATTAATATTATTGTTGGAAGAATAATTAAGTTAACAATTATTAATGAAAACTTTGCATTGACCATTTCGTTTGAAGAGCTTGCAAATTTTAATTTAGCTCGTACCTCTCTGGACTTAATATTAAAAAATTCTTCCTTTTGCATTAAATAATCCGAAATTCTTCCTGATAGTTCAAAGTTTGATGGAGACCCGTTGTACATATAATCGCTAAATATCATGCTTGATCCTGTTAGGATTATTTTAGAATTTTTGGAATATTGATCTTTATAAGGACTTTTAATTTTTCCTTCAATTGCATATCCTAGTATTTTAGTTTTATTCTCTTCAAATTTATTTGGAACTTCAAATGCATTCAAAGATATGTTTGAAAGGTTAGGTTCTTTAACTTGCCATGATTGTTTGGAACTTGCAAATAGAGGTAAAAATTTTACTTCTGTTTCATCTTTTTTTATAAGTTCTAATGAGCTGCTCCAAGGAATTGTAGCGGTATAAAAATTTTTAAGCAATGGCATGTCTTTTTTTACAATATTGCTTTTGTCTATTAAGATCCATGGATAGTAAGTTTGGAAATTGCCACCCAAAAAGATTGTGGGCGCTCTTTTATCAAGAATAATATTATCGTTGTATTTTATCCCATAACTTTCAAATAGATCAAATAGGCTGGATTTAATAGGAGTTATGCCATATGGATTTTGAGGATTGTAGTCAATTGTGCTTGTTGCAACAAATATTTTTCCATCATTAACAATAAAATCGTCAATTTTTTTTGCAATTTCTTCGTCAATTTCTTTAGCGCCAATAATGAATAATCCATTTATATCTTTTCTAATGTCTTCTAATTTTTCAGTTTTTAAATCTATTTCTTTTATTTCAATTCCAAATGCTTTTTTCATTATTTCGGAAAAGTTTTTATGTGCTTCTTTTAAAGTGCTGTCTCCAAAAGCAAGTCCTAAAACTTTTTTGGTATTATTTATTAGTTTGTCAAGTCCATTTGCAAGGTCATATTCTAGATTGCTGATTTCTGTTACAACCGGTATTACTTCTCTTTTTCCCTCGTAAATAATCTCAATTCCTGAGTATATTTTGAGTATTGAAAGCTGATTAATATCTCTTAAGTCGATTTGCTGAGAGGGAATACCAATGTGCTCTAATGGTGTTGAAATTTTATCAGCGTCAATTTCTTTATAAATTACCTTACATTTTGAAGCATCAGAAAAACTTATTAAAAAATTTTTTATTTGGTTTGGAAAAGCAAAATAGTTTTCAAGGCTTCCTGAATTGTAATATGTTATATATATTGTTTCATTTGCACTTGAGAACAAATTTTTTGTAACTTTAGATATTGTAAAAGCTTTGTGTTTTGTAAAGTCTATTTTAAAAATGRAAATAGATATATTACAAAAAATCAAAAAGATTATTGTAAGGTTCAAAGTTAGGTTTAAAACTTCATTTTCTTTGTTTTTCATAAATTTATCTCCATTTTTTTAGTGTTATGCTGTGTGTGCTTAGTATTAGAAATGTGACTGTGAATGTAATAAAATAAATAAAGTCTGATAAGTTTAATATACCCATATTAAAATAGCTAAAGTGATTGGTTATTGAAACAAAATTAAGTATTTCTCCTATTATATTTTCTTTTCCAAAGATCATAACCAATTTCCCAGAAAATAGTATTAATATCAGTGTAAATACGGTAAGAATGTAAGAGACTATTTGGCTTTTTGTAATGGAGGATATAAATGTTCCCATGCTTAGCACAGAAAGAGAATAAAGAATTATTCCTAGATATTGAAGCAATATTATCCCAAGATCAAATTCGCCCATGAAAATTGTCATTATTGTAAGAGGTAGGGTAAGTGAGAATAGTATTAAGGTAAATATTTTAAGCGTAATAAATTTGCCCAAGACTATCTCTTGAGGACTTAGCGGTAGAGCATAAAGAAGTTCAATGCTTCCTGTTTTGTGTTCTTCTGAGAATACTCCCATGCTAAGTGCTGGCAGTACCAACATTAAAATAATAGGCATTGAAGAGAAATAAGAGGTAAGAGATGCATTGTCTTTAATAAAAAATCCTGATAAAAAAATAAATGAAAAGTTTATGAATATTAAAAAAAATAGCATCACAACGTATGCAGTTGGGGTTCCAAATAATATTTTTAGTTCTTTTTTAGAAAGCGATAAAGATTGCTTTAAATCTATTTTCATTTTTCTCTCTCCTTGGTTAATTTGCTAAATATCTTTTCAAGGCTTTCATGTTTTGGAATCATTGCTTTTAAGATTATATTATTTTTTACTATGTAGCTAAAGAGATCTTCTTCTGTTTTGCCTTGAGATAGTTTTAATGAAATATTTAAGTCTTTTTCGTGTTCTTCAAGCTTTATTAATGAAAAAATATCATTTTTGCTGTTGAAAATTTTTTTCTCATTTTCAGATTTTTTTGAAACTATTAATTCTATTTCAATCTCTTTAAGTTTATTTTTAATAATATTTTCTTTTGTGTCATCAGCAACAATTACTCCGTTGTTGACAATAATTATTCTTTTACAAATAGATTCTACTTCGCTTAGTATGTGCGAAGAGAATAATATTGTACTTTCTTTTGCAAGTTCTCTTAAAAATTCTTTAAATTCAATTATTTGATTTGGATCAAGACCGTTTGTTGGCTCATCAAGTATTACAAGTTTAGGATTGTTTATTAAAGCGCCAGCTATTCCTACTCTTTGTCTAAATCCTTTTGAAAGTTGAGAAATCAGCTTATCTTCAACCTCTTTTAATTTGAATATGCTTATTACTCTGTCAATTTCTTTTTTTAATTTTTTAACACCTTTTATTTCTGATATAAACTTTAAATATTCTTTAACAGAAAGCTCTGGATAAAGAGCTAGTTTTTCAGGAACATATCCTATTTGCTGTAGTATTTCTTTCGAATGCTCTACAATGTCTTTTCCAAAAATTTTTACATTACCTTTGCTTGGATAATGAAATGATGTTAAGATTTTGATTAATGTGGACTTTCCGGCTCCGTTTGGGCCAAGTATACCAAGTACTTCGCCTTCTTCAACCTTAAAGCTAACATTAAATAGTGCTGTAAATGGCCCATACATTTTAGTAACTTTTTCTACATTTATCATATACCCTCCTATTTAATAATAAAGTTATTTTTGTTTGCTTCAAGCCTCATTCCATCTCTTGTTAAAAAAATTTCTCCGTCTGGATGTTCCAATTTTGCCTCCTTTAGTAAGTTTTCAAGATCTTTTCTTAATGTATATCTTTCACTAAAATGGATAAGTCCTGTTTGTAAAACTTTTGCTTGCTTGACAATATTTGCAGCCCCGCCAGCTGTTAAGTGAAGTTTTTTATCGGCTTCTTTTTTTAGCTCATTTTTAAATGTGCTCTCAATTATTACAAGGTTAAAATTTTTGATTTGCTGTATGAGTTCTTTAAAATAACCAGTATCTGTAATGTATGCAACTTTTAGTCCTTTTTTAGATTTTCCAAGTATTTCTGATGGCTTTATAATTTTTCCGTTTACCAATATTTCTTTTCCATCTTGTAGGGCTTTTCTAATAGGCCCTTTAGGAATATTTAGCTCTTCTGCTTTTTCTGTGTTGAATTTGCCGGGTTTATCTTTTTCTATAAATAAATATCCAACACATTCTATTGAATGTTTTAGTTTAGTGTATTCAATTTTTTTTGTTTTATCTTCATATATTATTTTTTCGGTTTTATCTATGATTATTTCTTTATAAATTATTTCATAGTTTTTATATATTTTAAGCATATTTATATTAGCTTGTGTATAGTTTTTTATTCCAACAGGTCCAGCGATTATTAATGGTTCTTTTCTTGTTTCTCCACTTTGTGACATTAGCATTACTATTCCAAGTAGTCCCGTGATGTGGTCAGCATGTAAGTGTGTAATGCAAATCATTTTTATTTTTTGCCAGGATATTTTTTGTTTCCTTAAAGACATTTGGGTTCCTTCACCACAATCGAACAAAAAGTTATCTCCATCGTATTCGATTAGTACGGATGACAAATATCTATTGTGGAGTGGCCTTGTTCCTCCAGTTCCTATGATATTAATATTAAATCCCAAAGATTATTCTCCTGGTTTGTTTTGTAAGTGTCAATTAATTTTATTTGCTTTGTTAAATCTTGTTTCACTCTTAGTTTCTCTTTGGATAAGAATTATTTTAGCTTAACTTAAACATTATATTATTTTTTTATGAATTTAGAAATATTAATAGTAGTCGTTTGTCAGTATGTATGGATTTAAAAATTTTGATTTTAAGAATGATCCAAAATATTGTAATATTTTGCATATCTTTTAATATTGTAATGATTTGGAATTTTGTCAATTTTTTCAATATTATTAACTAATAAATTAGATAAGTATGGAGCCATAGATACGCCCCTTGTTCCAAAACCATTTAATATAAAGATATTTTTATGCTTAGGATGTTCTCCCAAGAAAGGTTCTCTATCAAGAGTTGAAGGCCTTATATGTGCTTTTTGAGCAATGACCTTGCATTTTAGATTTGTTATTTTTTTAAATTTTTTCAATAGCTCTAATTTTGCCCATTCATTTGTAAGTGTATTCCAAGTGTTCCATTCGTAAGTGCCTCCAAGGTAAAATTTATTGCCTTTTAAGTGAATTAAAGATATGTGTCTATTGTAAATCTCTTTAAAGTTTAATTTTTTGCATTCTAATATAATGATTTCGCCTTTTGCAGGCTCAAATGGGAGATAAGAAAAAAATCCTTTGAGTTTTTCTTTATACCCTTTTGCAAATATTAATTTTTCAAATTTAAAATCTTCTATTTTGAAAAAACTTTCTCCAAGTTTAATTTTATTTTCGTTTATATTTTTGCTTATGTAAGAATTTTTTTCGATTAAGTATTTTTTAATATTTTTTATATATGTTTTTGTATTAACCCTGGCGCCTTTTATTATCATTCCGCCGTTAGAGTCGTTTGAGAAATTGTAAGTTTTTCCATCTTGTATTTTTAAAATAAAGTTTGTTATGTTTTTATTATTTTCAAGTTTATCAATCAGTTCATTTTTTTGATTTTCAGTAGTAAAGGGTCTAAAGATATTTTTTTCTATAAAAAATTTGGATTTAATGGTTTTTTCAATTTCTTGATAGTAGTTTTTTGCAAATTCAAAAATATGTGGTTCTTTCCAGGCAATGTTCATTTTTCTACCCATAATAGGATTAATAAGCCCGCCCGCTACCATTGTTGCTTTTGTATCTTCATTATCAAAAAGAATTACTTTTTTATTTCTTTTAAGCAGTTCGTAAGCAACGGTGCTTCCCGCTATTCCCCCTCCGATAACCGCAAATTCATGGTGCATTATAAACTCCTTTTTAATTTTACTTAATTTGTAAAATTTAGAGTATTTTTTAACTTTAATGAAGCTTGATTAAAGATTTATTAGTCTTTTGCTTTTCAGAAATTAAGTGCAATTGTTTAATTTTTGTGCTTTTTTATCATTTAAAAACCTTTTATTTTCAATTATAATATATCATTATGTTTTTGTATAAGGGATGTTTTATGACCGGGAAAGAAGATAATGATGCTTGTGTTTTGCATGATAAATCATTGAAGTTAGTTTTAAAGAGCAGATCAATAGTTATTGCTGGTGAGATTACCAAGGATGTTTCCAGGCTTTTTCAGGAAAAAATATTATTGCTAGAGGCTCTAGATTTTAAAAAGCCTATATTTGTGTATATTGATTCAGAAGGAGGCGACATTGATGCTGGATTTGCTATTTTTAATATGATTCGCTTTGTTAAGCCTAAAGTTTTTACAGTTGGAGTAGGGCTTGTTGCTAGCGCTGCTGCTTTAATTTTTTTGGCTGCAAAATTAGAAAATAGATTTTCACTGCCCTTTGCCAGATATTTATTGCACCAGCCCTTGAGTGGATTTAAGGGAGTTGCTACAGATATTGAGATTTACACTAATGAGTTAAATAAAGTTAAAAAAGAACTTAATAATATTATTTCAAAAGAAACGGGTCAAAAAATTTCTAAAATAGAAAAGGATACTGATAGAGATTTTTGGTTGGATAGTAGTGCTGCAAAAAAGTATGGGCTTGTATTTGAAGTTGTTGAGACAAAGTATCAACTTGAAGAGTTTATTTCCGCTTAGTGTTTTATTTTTTTCCTGTAATGTTGTAGATACAGATTTTAGTGTTTTGGAGTTTAAGGTTGCAAATTTTAATTTAAATGATGATTTTTCTCAAGGGTTACTTGATTCTGCTTATAATATTCTAAATCGAAGTTTTGATTTAATAATTATTAAGAATCTTAAGAATAAAAATGTTCTTGATTTAATTAATAATAGAGTTTTATTTAGAGCTTTTAAGAATGCTTATTTTATTGATCAAGGTAGTGGCCTTTCTGTTAGCATTCTTTCTAAGCGCAAAATAAATATTAAAGTTTTAAGTGTAATGCAAGATTCTTGCGATTTAAAATTAGGATTGCTTGTGGATTTTAAATTTGAGAATAATCACTATGGTATTGTTATTTATAATTTAAGCAAGGATTTTATTAAAAGTATTGCCAATTTGCAAATTAGTGAACAAATTTTATATTTAAAAGCCCAAATGGATAAATTGATGTTTATTTTAGATGAATCTGAATTTGTTATTTTTGATTTATTAATCAAAAATGGATTTTTTAGCTTAATAAATGATTCAAACTACACTTCAATGTTAGCAAATAAAATTGATTTTAGAGTTTTTTCTAATTTTTTTGCTAGGGTTTCTTTATATTCATTTATGTTTGTAATTGCAGATTATTTGCATAGCAATTATGTTGTTGAGAATTTTCCTCAAAAAATAGTTATCAATTGAGTTTTTATATTTATTTTCTTATTTAACTTGACATTGCAATATATTATTATTTATTATATTATTCTATGCCGAAGTGGTGGAATTGGTAGACACACAGGACTTAAAATCCTGAGGAGGAAGCTCGTACCGGTTCAAGTCCGGTCTTCGGTATTTTTAAATTTTTTATTTATATTTCTCAGCCAATTTTTTGTTTATAAAGATTCCCAGTATGAATGATGTTCCCAGAGATGTAAAAGATGTAAAGCCGATTTTAAAGTTCAATTTTAATACAATTAATATCATTTGTAGAATTGATCCAAAAATTAAGCCTTTTGATAAATAAATAAAATTATTTAAGTGCTTATCTATTATTTTCTTTATTATTAATATTGATGTAATTATTCCCATTGTTGCAGCAGCTGCAAATATTGTAATAAGAATAATGTTAAATTCAGACACAATAAGTATTATTTCTTTATAAAAGCCAAGCAGTAAAAGCATTGCAGATCCTGAGATTCCCGGTAAGATCATTGATGCTCCGCTTATTGTTCCAGAGGATATCAATAATAAGTAATATTTTATTGAGTTTTTGTCTTTAGGTATTGTACTTTGCAATTGTATATTAGATTCTTTGAGTATTAAGAAGAGTACAATAATGCTCATACCAATGAAAAACAATAAATTATTTAATATTTTTGTATTACTATTTATTTCTTTTATAGATATTTCTGTTTTTAGTGTTAGTATATTTCCAAATGCTAATCCTATGAAAAATACTATTAGCAGTGCTTCTATTATTCCATTGTCAAAAGCATAAGTTTTAAATATTTTTGCAGTTAATAATATTGAGGTTAACATTCCTGTTGCCAAAATAGTTAAAAACATTAAATTTTTTTTAATTTCTGTGAGCTTTAAGATTTCTGAGATGGAGTTTATTATTTTGTAATAAATTTTTAATATTAAAGCCAGCGTTCCCCCAGAAACCCCTGGGATTATGTTTGCAATTCCAAGTAAAATTCCCTTGATATAAATATTAAGCATTTTTATTTTTAAACTTTGAGTATTTTAAATTTAAATGCCTTATCTGTCATCGCCTTCGCCATTTATTGTTCCATTTTCATGTCGTTTTTGTATTTTTTTTAGGTTTGTGAGGGCAACATCTTCAAGCGTAATGCCTAAATTATTGCTTAAACTTGACAAGTACCATAATACGTCCCCAAGCTCTTTTTTAATTGATATTAAATACTCATCATCAATAATGTAATTTTTATCTCTTCCCAATTTTTTTATTTTTTCAACAACTTCTCCAGTTTCACCAGCAAGACCAAGTGTTGTTAAAATTAATTCTTCTTTTTTATTTTTGTATTTAGCAGTTTTTTTTGCTTTTTCTTGGTATTCGTTTAGCTCCATGTTGAGAGACAGTTTATTACAGTTTGTTATTATTTGCAAGTCCAAATAGGATTTATTTTTTTTATGTTTTTTATTATATTTGATTAATTAATCGTTAAAGAATTTATAGTATGAGTAAAATTTTTTTATTATTTAATGCAGGTTTCTTTTTTTTAAAAATAATTTATGTTTTTTCTTATCCAGAAATAAAAAATTTCTCAAGGCAAGATCCTGTTTTTTCTGATCTTAAAATTAAAGTTTTAAAATATAACAAAAAACAACATATTCCTCTGTTTTTTTACTCATATAAAGTTAAAAAAGGGGATACTTTTTTTAAAATTGCCAATAAAATAAATGGATGGCAGTCCGGCATTGCTACTATTAATTTATTAGATTCTCCTGCTGTGAGTGTTGGGCAAGAGATTCTTATTCCCAGTAAAAAAGGAGTTTTTGTTTTTGATAGTAAAGATTATAGATTTAATAATTTGCTTTTAGCAACAAGGGATCTTGCTAAAGCTGAAAAGGTAAAAATTAAAAGGAACGACAGAGTTTATGAATTTTATTTTTTTGATTTTGTTAAGAATCCAGATTTTGGACTTTTTTCAGGCACAGAATTGCTTTTTTTCTTAAATGCCAATTTTATTTTTCCTTTAAAAAAATTTATTGTTAGTTCTGATTTTGGATTTAGAAATGACCCTTTCACTGGCAACAAAAGTTTCCATACAGGAATAGATCTTGCAGCTCCAATGAATGCTGAAGTGTATTCTTCTTCTTCTGGAATAGTTATTGAAGCTGGATACAATGATCTTTATGGGAATTTTGTTGTGGTTGGTCACAAAAATAATATTAAATCTCTTTATGGGCATTTAAATTTATATTCTGTAAAGATAGGTGATTTTGTTAAATCGGGAGAATTTCTTGGAANGGTTGGGCAAACGGGTCGCGCAACTGGTCCTCATTTGCACTTTGAAATATTAAAAAAAAATATTCCTATTAACCCTTTAAAGTTTTTAAAGTAAGGTCAGGCTCTGTAGCCAGCTAAATATATTAAATTATCAAATTGTATTGATTATTAACAAATAATGGTGTATAATTATTTGTTTGATAAAAATATTTTTACACTTTTGCGCCATGATTTTAAAAGAAAGTGTTTCATTTTAATATAATTATTGGCATTAAAAAATTTTTTGGTTTCAAAAATATACATGGAATTTAAAGCAGTATTATTTTTTTGTACCCATTATAATTTAATAATTTAAAATAAATCCTATTAATCAATATTATATTCGATTATTTTATTGTGTAAAGTTTTTCTTCCTATTTTTAGTATTTCGGCGCATTTGCTTTTGTTGTTTTTGGAATGAAAAAGTGTTTGTTTTATTATTTCTTTTTCAGCTTCTTTTAGGCTAATTCCNATTGGTAGTGTTATTTTAAATATAAGATTTTCATTATTTTTGATTTTTGCTGGCAAATCTTCTTTAGTGATTTGTTTGCCTTTTGATAATATTAATGCACTTTCAAGCACATTTTTTAATTCTCTAATATTTCCTGGCCAATCGTAATAATAGAGAGCTTTCATTGCATCATTAGAAAGAGTTTTTTCTTCTCTATTGTTTTCCTTTGCGACGTCTTTTATTAGTATGTTTGTTAAATAAGATATATCATCTTTTCTTTCTCTTAAAGGCGGTATGTTTATATTAATGATATTTAATCTATAAAATAAATCTTCTCTAAATTTTTCCTTTTTAATTTCCTCTTCAATGTTTTTGTTTGTTGCAGCCAGAAGCCTGATATCAACTTTAATTGTAGCTTCTCCCCCAACACGTTCAAAAGTTTTGTTTTGCAGTACTCTTAAAAGCTTGACTTGAATTTCAGGTGAAATTTCTGCTATCTCATCAAGAAAAATTGTGCCTTTGTTTGCAAGTTCAAATCTGCCTTTTTTTTTGGAAATTGCTCCAGTGAATGCTCCTTTTTCATGGCCAAAAAGTTCACTTTCAAGAATGCTTTCAGAAAGTGCTGCGCAATTTACTTTTATAAATGGTTTGTCATTTCTATTTGAAAGATCAAAAATAGCATCTGCTATTATTTCTTTACCAACACCGCTTTCGCCCGTTATAAGAATAGATGCATTTGATTTTGCTATTTTTATTACAAGTTCAAAAATTTTTTGCATTAATAGGGATTTTCCCATGATTTTTTCATAGTATTTTAGATCTTTTCTTATTAGTATATTTTCTAAATTAGCATTTTCATTATCGTTATTTTCTTTTTTATTTAGTGATCTTTTTATTATTAGCAAAAGTCTTTCAAGGTCTAAGGGCTTTGTTAAAAAATCATAAGCACCCTCTCTCATGGCATCTACAGCAGAATCAACTGTTCCGTGGGCTGTTAGAATAATAAAAGGTATTCCCAAGTTTTTTTCTTTAACTATTTTGAGCAATTTTTCTCCAGATATCTGGGGCATTCTCAGGTCAGATATTATTACATCAAGATTTTCATTTTCAATTGTTTCAAGAGCTTCTTCTCCGTCACTAGCAGTGAAAACAAAATATCCTTCATCCTCAAGATAAGTAGCAATTCCTTCTCTAATATTCTTTTCATCATCAGCTACAAGTATTTTGCTCATTTTCAATACCCTTCAATTAAAATATTTTTTTTATTTAGTTTAGGCAGCGTAATTGTAAAAATAGTGCCTTTGCCCTCTTTGCTTTCCACAAAAATTTCACCTCCAAGCTCTTTTATTATTTTATAAGAAATAGTAAGTCCTATTCCACTTCCTTTTTCTTTTGTGCTAAATTGAGGCTTAAATATTTCCTCTTTTACCCCATCTTTTATTCCGTTTCCGTTATCTTTTATGTTGATATGTATTTTATTGTCTTTTTCGAAGAGAAAAATTTCTATTTTTTTTATTTCTTTTTTTGTTTCAAGCAGTGCTTCTTCTGCGTTTTTAACGATGTTTATAATAACTTGTTTTAATAGTTTTTCATCAATGAGAATATTGCTTATTTTGTTTAAATTAAGCAATAGTTTTATGTGTTTATTTTCTAATCCAGGATTTAACAATTCACATACGCTGCCTATTACTTGTTTAATATCTTTTTCTTGTAAGTTAATTTTTATTGGTCTGACAGTTAGTAAAAATTCTGTTACTATTTTATCTACTCTGTTTATTTCTTCTTTTATTACTTTAAAATAATTTTCAGCTTTACCATTTTTCATTTTTTGTTTTTCAATTTCCTTTTTTAGCAGTTGTAAATTTATATCGATTGCTCCAAGTGGGTTTTTGATTTCATGGGCAATATTTCTTGCATGCCTTGTAAAAGAGGCCAAAGCCTCAACTCTTCTAAATAGTTCCTCTTTCTTTTTTTTCTCTTTAATGTCTTCGATTAAAATAATGTTGCCTTCAAGTTTTTTTTCTTTTACATAAGGCATAAATGAGATTTTAATATATATGCCGTTTGAGATTGGAACTTCTAATCCTATTATTTTATCTTCTGTTCTAACTAGTTCTTTTATTAAATTTATTAAGTTTGGAATTTGAATGTCATCAAGAATTTCTATTTTTGATTTAGATGTTAAAGCTAAAATTTGGTATAAAATCTTGTTTGCATAGATTATATTGTTTTGTTTGTCAAGTACAATGATTCCTTCATTAATTGATGCAAATATTCCGTCATATATTTCTATTTTTTTGTAAATTTGTTCAATAAATTTAGTTTTTTGTTCGTTAGATAATTTGTTTAGCTTTGTTAAAGCTTTTTTGAAAAAATTATTCATATCTCCTCATAATTTAGCATTAAGTTTTCTATTATTAATTTTTTATTTTGATTATAGGGGCGATATTTGTAAATATTTTTCAAATGCTCTGTGTACTTTAGATATTGATTAATATCTATTTTGTTTTCTAAAAAATCTTTTCTAATGTTAATTGTAAGTTCGTTTAAAAATATTTTAAAGCTTTGCTCATCTTTTATAAAGTCGACTTCTTCAAGATTAAATATGGATTTTTTTTCTTTTATTATATTTAGAATTTTTGCCAATTCTTTTTTTATTTTTTTGCTTTCTTCTTTGTAAAATGAGGCGAAATACTCTTCAATTGTTATATCTTTATTTATTAGAAAGCTTTCTTTAAATCTTTGAATTTCTAAGCTTCTGTCTAGTTTTGCGAAATTGTAGACTCTAAGTCTTGAAAGTATTGTTTTTGGTATTTTGTTTTTATTTCTTGCTGCCAAGATAAAGTAAATATTTGAGGGAGGCTCTTCCAATATTTTTAAAAGTGAGTTATGGACATTAAATGATAAATTTTCGATTTCGTTTATGTAGATTACCTTTGGTTTTTCTTTTTCAGAAAAAATCCAAGTTTGAATTTTTTTTACATCATAAACAGTAATGCTATGATTTAATTCTTTGTTTATATTTTCTATATTTTTTATAAGCTCATTTTTTATGTTTTCATTGTATTCTTTTTCATAATAAACAGAATTAATGTAGTTGATATTTTTTTCTATTTTTTTTAAATTTTTTTCATTGCTGAAATAACATTTGGTAAAAATTACAGTTTTAATATATTCTAGGTATTTATTTGCTATCTTTTGCGAATTTGTAGAAAGATGTGCTTTTGCTTCTACTGTGTCAAGATTTGAGAAAATGAGCAAATTAGGGTTTGTTAAGTTTTTTCCGTTTAATATTTTTTTTGCAAGCTCAATTGCGCTAATCTTTTTTGAAGAAAATTTTTCTCCTAGTAAAAGAATTGCATTTGGCAGTATTTTTTGATCATATTCGTTTATTATCTCTTTTGCAATTTTTGGAAGCATTGTCATTGCTGGCCCTTATTTTGTTTTTGAAATTTTAAAGAGATAGTTTATTCCAGGATTTAAATAATCAAGTAGTTTGCTTTCTTTTAGGAAATATTCAGGTTTAAATATTTGTTGTGAGTGTATTATGTAAACCACGATTGCAATTATTCCAAAAGCTTCAAGTAGGCCAAGCACTAAGCCTAGTATTCTATTGAAGAATAGCAATTTAAGTTGACTTATTATTGATTCTATTAGGGATTGTAGTATTAAAAATCCTATATGTATAAGCAAAAAAAATACAAGTAGTGCTTGAATGTAGGATAGCTCAATAATAGGTTCAACAAACCTTCTAAATTCTTCAGTTTTTTTGTAAAGCAGTAGGATTAAAACAAAAACTTCAGCAAATCCGCTAATTTCTTTAATAAATCCTCTTAAAAATCCTCTAAATCCCAAAGATGTAAAAATTATTATTATTAATATGTCTACTATTCCAGTTATTTTTACAGGATCGTTTATTATCATTTAGATTTTGTCTCCTTAATATCTTTTATTAGCAATTTGGCTATTAAAGTTGAAGAATGCTTATTATTGAATTTTTTGATATTTTCTTTGAGAGAGTTGATTTTTTCTCTATCTTTTAAAGTTTTTTTTATAATTTTTAAAATATTTATATTTAAAATTTCATCTTCATCTATATAAATGCAGGCATTTTGATTTGTTAGTAATTTTGCATTTTTAATTTGATCTCCTCTAGAGCCTTTTTTAAATGGAATCAAAATTGCACATGCACCAGCATTTGCAAATTCCTTTATTGCTCCAGCTCCGGCTCTGCTTATTATTAGATTAGAAAATTTAACTATACTTGCCATTTCTTCTGCGTTAAAAAATTGCCTTCTAAGGTAATTCTTTTCGCTTAGGTCATTTAAATTTTTCCCCGATTGATGGATGAAGTAGATTTCAGCATCCTTTTTAATGCAGAGTGCAAGGTTGTTTAAAGCATTAGCGCCAAGAGATCCCCCAAGTATGCTAATAATTGGTTTGTTAGTGTTTTGTGTCAATTGTTTGATTATTTTGGGATCTGGATTTAAAAATTCTCTTCTTATAGGAGATCCTGTGTAAATAATGTTTTTGTAATTTTTGAAGTATTTTTCACTTTCTTTAAAGCTTATGTGTATGTTATTTGCGAATTTAGAGTTAATTTTTGTTGCAAGTCCGGGATCTAGATCCATTTCATGGGTTATGCTTTTTATTTTTAGCAAGCTGGATGCAATAATTGCAGGAGTTGAAACAAATCCTCCGGTTGCGTAAATAAGCTGAGGTTTATATTTTTTTAAAACGTAAAAGCTTTTTATTATTCCAAGTATTACTTTGAAAAAGTCAGTAAAATTTTTAAAAGAAAAATAGCGTCTAAGTTTTCCGCATGGAATCGAAATAAATTTAATATTATCTTGTTCTTTTATTAGTTTTTCTTCTATAGAATTTTTTTTACCTATCCAAAAAAATTCAATTTCATTATCAAATTCTTTTAATTTTTGTATGATGGAAATTCCTGGAAATACGTGACCCCCAGTTCCTCCCCCTGTAAAAAATATTATTTTTTTATTTGACATATTTTTATTTACTCATGAAAACAATAAAGCATTTACTTTGTAATAAATTTTTTCACATTTTATTTTAATAATATATTGCAATATCAGTATTTCCTTTGTACCAAGAAATTGATTCAATCTTAAAAATTGAATTTAATGGAATTTAAATTCAAAATGTATTTTTTAAGAAATTTTCAATTCGGACCCCTTCTTTTTTTGAAACATTTTCTTTAATTGACTCTTTTATTATTAGGTGAATAGCCTTTGTTGTTTTTTCTAAGGCTTGCTCTGTTTCAAATTTTTCCAAATATCCTATAAGTAAGCTGGTAAATAAATCTCCTGTTCCACTGAAATTTTGTTCTAATCCTTCTAAAAAAAACTCCGAGTATTCTTTGTTTTTAGGATTGTAGCAAATGTTTCCCAAGAGATTTCCCCTTTTAACGCTTGTAACAACTACCGTCGCTTTTGTATCAAGATTTAATATTGCTTTTATGATATCATCTTTGTTGTTAAGTTTTGAGCTTTTGCTTAGCATTTCAAGTTCTGTGATATTGGGTGTTATTATGTTTGCGTACTTTATGATTTTTCTAAATCCACTAATTATTTTATTATCAAATATAGGGTAAATTTCTCCATCGTCAGCAAACACAGGATCAATTACAATTTTTTCAAATTTTATTAATTTAATTATTTTCTCTATTGTTATTTGTTGTTTTTCGCTTCCCAGAAATCCGGTATAGAGTATGTCAAAGTGCTCATTTTGTTCTTTCCATATATTGATAAATTTTTCTAAATGATCGGTTAAATCCACTATTTCAAATTTTTTATAAGCTGTGGAAGCAGAAAGGACAGCTGTCACAAAAGGACAAACTTGCATATTAAACGAAGATATTACTGGTATGCATATTGTAAGAGATGTTCTTCCCATGCTTGAAATATCATGCATTGCTAAAATTCTTTTCATTATTTTTCCCCCTATACTGGTTTTTATAATTTTCTATTCTTGAATTTGCATCAATTTCAATTGGACTTTCTCCATATTTTAAATACATATTAAATCCAAGTCCCGCAATCATTGCTCCATTGTCTGTGCAAAGGTCAAGAGGAGGGTAGTAAGTTTGTATTTTAAGCTTATCTATTTTTTCTCTTAAATATAAATTGCTTGCAACACCTCCTGCTATTACCAATTTGTTGATTTGAGTATCTTTTATTGCCCTTTTTAGTGGGGTGATTAGATTTTCAAAGGCAGCTTTTTGGAAGCTTGCAGCTATATTATTTTTTGTTGTTGGGTTATCTTTGCTTTTGAATTTTTCGAGTTGGTGTATGCAAGCTGTTTTTAGTCCAGAGTATGAAAAATCATACCAGTTTTCTTTTTTTTTAAAGGTGGTAACTGGAAATTGAAATGTATTTTCATCTCCATTTTTAGATATTTGTTCGATGTTTGGACCTCCCGGAAATCCCATATCATAATGTTTTGCCACTTTATCAAAAGCCTCTCCACAAGCATCATCTAGAGTTCTTCCAAGTATTTCAACATCATCGAAATTTTTTTGTTTAGCAATCAATGTATGTCCACCACTTAATAATAATGATATAAATGGATATTCTATTTTTGAGTGCATTAAAGGGGCGTAAAGATGACCCAAGATGTGATCAATGCAAATAATGGGCTTTTTTAATGAAATTGCTAGACCTTTGGCAAAGTTTAATCCAACTATTAAAGATCCAATAAGTCCAGGTCTAGATGTTACAGCTATTAAGTCAATTTCAGATATTTTAGTATTTGCCTTTTTTAGTGCTTTTATACAAACAGACATAATAGCTTCCGTATGAAGTCTTGAGGCAATCTCAGGCACTATGCCGTAATATTTTTTGTGTTCGGTTTGATTTAATTTTATATTGCTTAAAATATGAATTCCATTTTCTACTACAGCTACGCAACAGTCGTCACAAGAGGTTTCTATTCCAAGCACTTTCATCTGATTGTTTCCTCGTAAAGATTTAATAAGTTGTCGAATTCGAATTCCTGGTTTAAATCAGGTCCTTCTTTTTTAAGGACTTTTAGCGTATTTTTAGACCAAATGTGTCCTATTACTTTTACCATTCCATTTTTTCTAGCAATATTTTTTGCTTTTTCAAGCTCCTTTGTTACGGACTCTTCTGTGTCTTTGCTATCAAGAAATACGTCTCTTTTTTCTACTTTAACTCCAATTTCTTTGCCTATTATTTCTGGTACGCTTCCTGCAATAGTTACGCTGTCGAAAAAATATCTGTCAATCTCTTTAAGCTTTTCTAAAATGATTTTCATCAAATCTTTATTTGAAGTGATTAAACTTCCCATATGGTTATTCATTATTTTTGCATCAGGATACTTTTTAAATGCTTTTTCGATTTTTTTGTGTATTTCTTCTTTTTTATCTTTTATGTTTATATGAAATTTTTCTATTGAATTTCTATGTTTTGATTGCATTGGGAAATGTATTATTACTGTTTTGTTAGCATTTTTTAGTTTTTTGTATAAACTCATTGATTTTGGTAAAAATGGAATAATAGCATAAGTTATTTTAAGATTAAGTTTTATAAATTGTTCTAACATAAATTCATCATAGCCCACGTCGTCAATGATTAAGTAAAACTTAGGTTTGCTTTTGGCTTTTTTATCCTCGTTGTTGTTTTTTATTATTAAGCTTTCTTTTTGTGTTTTTTCAAACCTATTTTTAAGTGGGGCATTTGCAATTTTTGAATTGTCATTAAAATATAAAAAACTTGCAAATGCCTGAGTTATTGCAATAACAATAGAAATTATAATAAAAATTACAATAATAAACTTGTTTTTTTTAATATAAAATACAAACATTCATGACCACTGACTTACAAGTAGACCAGAACATGTCATGAATGTCAATGTTAATTTATTTCTTCTTTTAATTTTTTAAGAACTCTTTTTTCAATCTGTCTTACAGTTTCTGATGATATTCCAAGTTCTGTTGAAATATCTTTTAAGGTGCTTTTTTTGGGACTATTGTCCAGGTTATATCTTTTTTTAATTATGTATCTTTCCTTTTCATTTAATTTTGTTTCAAGTATATAATTCAAATGTTTTAGAGTTGAATCTTGTTCAAGGGTAATTTCAGGGTTAAAAGAATTATCCTCGTATAGATTCAAGAGTGTTGAATTTTCAGATCCCTCTATTTCTTTGTCCAGAGAATATTCTTTTTCAAGATAGGGAATAATTTTTATATACTGAGCAGGAGATAGGTTGAATCTTTTCATTATTTCTTCTTTTTTGGGCGATTTTTCTTCTTCTGTTAAATATTTATTTATTTGTAGTATTAGATTTTCTTTTCTGTATGGGACTTTTACCAATCTGGTTTTAGTGTTTAATGCTCTTTGTAGTGATTGCTTAATCCAAAATGATGCATAAGTTGAAAATTTGGTATTTTTATTCGGGTCATATTTTTCAGCAGCTCTTATTAATCCCAAGTTGCCTTCTTGAATTAAGTCTTCAATTTTTAACCCTTTACCCGCATATCTTTTTATTATTTTTAAAACAAGTCGCAAGTTTGCATTTATCATCTTGTTTTTTGCTTTTGCATTGCCTCTTTGTATTTGTCCTGCAAGTTTGATTTCTTCTTCGTGAGTAATTAGCTTGTGTTCTCTTACTGATTTTAAATATATGTTTAAATCCTCATTACTAAATATGTTCATAGTTATTATATTTTCTCCCCTTTCTTGAATATTGTGATTAAGTTTTTACTACTTAATTTCCATGCAAAAACTGTGCCAATTTAATTTAAAAATGGTTTTAAACTAAATAGGATATAATTTTGAGTTTAGGGGGAGTATTTTTTGAATTATTTACTTTTTTGTAATTGATTGTAAATTAAATCGGCAAGGCCAAAGCTTTGAGCTTGTGCCATTTGTTTTGCTCTTTGTTCGCAAAGCATATCTTCAAAAATTTCTTCTACTTGGCCTCCGTTTAGCAAATTTTGATCTTTGTTAAGAGTTTTTTTCATGCTTTCAAGCATTTGCTTGATAAACATAGCTTCAAATTCTAAAGAAGCTTTTCGAAGATCTTCGTTTTTTTGAAAGGATTTTTTTATTTCTACAGAATTTTTAAAATTATTTATTTGATTTTTAAATTTTAGATTTTGTGAATTAATTTTGGTTTCCATCAATTTCCTCCAAGATAAGTTCCCCATTTAATTTATTAATTTTTTGCGCAGCTTGAATTATTTGAATTAATTCTTTATTGCTAAGATTGTTGGAATTTTTTAATATAAATTCATTTAATTTCATTGAGTTTACTTGAATTGTTGTTTTGTTATTTTTACTTAAAAAAATGTTTTGATTGTCTTTTTCAATGGAAAATGTAAAAGTTCCTATTTTTGCATTTTCACTTGCTAAAATAATACCATTTTTTTTGTCTATTAATATCTTGGGGTTGGTTTCTATTTTAATATTTTCAATCTCTTCTAATAGGCTTATGTTTTTTGCTTCTATTTCTATTGTGCTGTCTGATTTAATTTTGTTGTTGATTTTTTTAGAGGTTAATATTTTATGAATTCTATTTATTAATGTATAATTTCCTTTTTTAAGAATTATATTATAACTGTGGTTAATATTTTGATTCTCATTTATTATTACACTATCTATAGTATATCCAGATCCTTTTAATTTATTATTGGGCTGTGTAATTCCTGATGCAATTGCTATTATTTCCCCCTCTTTATTTTTAAGATTTGTTTTTAAAAGTATTCCATTTGTTAAATCTTTTGAGTCCAGTATTGATGCAACGCAAGCTTTATGTTTTGAACCTTTGATTGTATTACCTTTTACTTGGAGACTGACATTTACTAGTGCAATATTTTTACTTTCTATGTTATTAGAGCCTATTTCATTTATTATATTGTTTTCTTCTAAAATTTTAATTATAAGGTCTTTTTGTTTTATAGAGTCTCCTTTTCCAGCAAGTCCCGCTACTATTCCAATACCTGTTAAAAAATTTGTATTTGTGGGATAAATATCCGCAATTTCTTTTAATTTTACGCTTTCAGATAGGCTATTGTTAAATGATTGATCTGTTTTTAGTCCTGTTGAAGCTTTGTTTGTTTGGGCTAATAGACTCGTTGCAAATGTAATTAACATCAACATTAGTTTGTTCATTCTTTACCTTATTTATTGTATTTCTTTAATATCTATTATTTTATATCAATTATTGCAATTAATGAAACTTTTTTCGTTAAATTACTAATTAATCCTTGATTTGTTAAATATTAGCTGCATTAAGGGAGATTAAAATAATAATTTTTAGAAAAGGAAGATAAAATTAGGTATTATTCTTTTTGCACCTTATTTAATCTTATCTCTTCATTTTTGATTGTGTTGCGTATAACTTTGTATTTGCTATTGTTTAATTCATTTAGACTTAAAACATCATTTATTCTTGTTGTGTTAATTTTGTATTTAAAGTATGTATTGTACTCATTAAGGATTTCATTTTTTTTTAGATTTTCTTTTGCAAATACAATTGGCTCGATTACATCAATGTACATATTGATGTAATTGTGTCTTTTGTAGCTTTCAAAGTTTTTTGCATAATAAACAAGAGTTTTTTCAATTGGAATATTTTTGTATGAATTGTTGCTTTTTACCTTAAATTTTACTTTTTTGAAAAATTTATCTTCTATGTTTATTTCAGATTCATCAAAGTTAAATTGAAGTATATAGATATTTTCATTTGATAAATTTTTTGTAATGTAATAAATCATTTCAAAAATTATTGATTTTTTTGTTAAATGTGGGGGGATATATATTTTTGATAAGCTTTGATTGTTACATATTTTTGAATACTTCTTTGAAAAGAAATATGTTTTACTAGGCGCAATGTTGAAACATAAATCATGAGAAGCTCTTATAATTGAGCTTGTTGTGAAAAATAAAATAAAAATAAATAATCTTTTTTTTATTTTATTGCCTTTTTAAGTTATTTGCAATTCCTAACATATTGTCAGAAGTTTGAATAGCTTTTGAGTTTATTTCATAAGCCCTTTGAGCTACTATCATTGTTACCATTTCTTCAGCAATAGATACATTTGACATTTCAAGTATGCCTTGCCTTAGTCTTCCCATGCCTTCACTTCCTGGTATTCCTGCTATTTCTTGGCCTGATCCAGCTGTTTCTTTAAATAAATTGCTTCCAATGGCACTTAGTCCTGCAGGATTGATAAATCTTGATATTTCAATTTGCCCAAGCTCTATTGGTTCGTTGCTGGTATCAATTTTTACCGATACTATTCCCTCTTCAGATATTGTAATTGAGTTTTGGATATATTCTTCTGGGAAGAGTATATTAGGCAATACTTTGTATCCTTGGCTTGTTACAAGCTCTCGATTAGAATCGATTTTAAATGACCCATCTCTAGTATATGCATAAGTTCCATCAGGTAGAAGAATTTTGTAAAATCCATCTCCTTCAATGGCAACGTCAGTGAGTAAATTTGTGGATTGCATTTTTCCTTGTTCAAATATTCTCTGGGTGGCAGCAATTTTTGTTCCGTGACCAACTTGATTTCCAAGTGGTCTTAAAGTATTTTCAGTTGCAGGGGTTCCTGCTCTGTTATGGGTTTGATAAATTAGATCCTCAAATTCTGCTCTTATTTTTTTAAATCCTGTAGTATTTACATTTGAAAGGTTATTGGCAATTGTATCTACATTGTATTGTTGTGCAGTCATTCCACTTGCTGCTGTCCATAATGCTCTCATCATAAAACATGCTCCTTAATATTTTCCAATTTCATTTATTAATTTTCCCAATAGACTATCTTCAGTCTGTATTGTTTTTTGATTAGCTTCATAAGCTCTGTTAATTTCAATCATTAAAACCATTTCTTTAACAGCATTAACATTGGAAGCCTCAAGTGTTTCTGTTTCTATTTTAGGCCTTAATGATATATCAATTTCTTGTGCTTTGCCAGATGTTTTTGTATCGATCCATAAAGAATTTCCCTGTTTTTTGAGAAATCTGGGATTTTCAAAATTTACAATTCTAATGGTATCAAGCAGCTCATAATTTTCCCAAGAATTTTCATACTCGCTAACAAGTCTTTTGGGGTCTGATTCAAAGTTTGAATTGTGAAAGACTTGTCCTTGAGGTGTTATTTTAAAATTATTTTTCTTAAGATATATGTATCCTTTTTCTCCTAGAACGGGAAATCCGCTTTTTGTAACAAGGATTCCTTCTTTTCCAATAGTAAAAGAACCGTTTCTTGTATATCTTTCTCCATCTGAAGTTTGTATTACGAAAAATCCTTGATCGGTGAGTGCTAAATCTAATGGATTGCCAGTAGTTTTTAATGGGCCCTGTTCAAATACTGTGTATATCTCATTTTCTTCAACCCCTGTTCCTATTTTGCCCACAACCGGAGCTGTTTCAAGATGTCCTTTGGGAAATTTATAAAGACCATCATCATTTAGTCTTCTTATTAGCATTTCTGGAAATGCTTTTTGAATAGACAAATCTTTTTTGTATCCAATAAGATCTATGTTTGCCAAATTATTTGACACGGTATCAAGCTTGCGCCTTTCTGCCATCATTCCGCTGGCAGCTGTATAAATTCCTCTTACCACGGTTAAATCCTTAAAGACAATTAACTTTATTAATATTAGCATTAATTGTCCCATATAACAATTAATTGGCCTGTTGTGTTTTTGCTTAATTTTATATTTTTTTGTCTAGGTTTTTATCTTAATAATTAAAATTATAAAATAAGTTGTATAATGATGTTTGTGGCTAATTTTTAAATTAGCTGCCTTACATGAGTAATTTAAAAAAAGAGCTATAATTTGGTTTTAAGGAGGATTGATGACTAGAGTTTTTTCAAAGTTTTTTCTTTTTTTTTGTTTTTCAATGCTTTTATTTGCAAATTCAGAAGATTCAAATGAAAAGGACATTGTTAGCAAGGATGAAAACCCTGTTTTTGAAAATGAAGTTTTAGGATATTGGGTTGGTTATAATGATGTAAGTAACATAAAGAATTCTATTATCTATATTTATAAATATAATGGGGAAGTTTATGGCCGAATTTTAACTATAATAAAAGATGGCAAAAAGTATGATGCTAAAAATCCTTCAGGAGATACTGTAGTTGGGTTTGAAAATCTTGCAATAGAGGGTCTTGATTTTATGTGGGGTCTTAAGTATTCTTCTTCTTCTAAAAAGTGGGATAGGGGCAAAATAATAGATCCTAAAAACGGTAAAATTTATAATTCTGAGATGCGTGTTGATAGTAAAACCGGAAATCTTATTACCAAGGGGAAAGTTTGGATTTTTGGTAGAAGTAAAATTTGGACAAGAGCTAAAGATGATGAAATACCAAAATTAGATTTGCATAATCTTGTTCCAGCGCCCCCTGTGAAAAAATAAATTTGGCTTTTGGTCTTGATATTTGAAAAATATATAAACATATAGATGGGATAAGTAGGTTATGAAAAATAAGACAGAGTATTATGATCAGTTTATTTCAAAAATACCCAATTTTCCTAAAAAGGGTGTTCTTTTTTATGATATTACTAGCGTTTTGCTAAAACCCGAAGTTTATAGTTCATTAATAAATGAAGTATATTCTTTTTATAATTTTAAAAAGATCGATTGCATTGCAGTTGTTGAGTCTAGGGGATATTTAATAGGTGCTCCTTTGTCTTTAAAAATGCAGCTACCCCTTGTTTTAATTCGAAAAGAGGGTAAATTGCCCAGAGAGGTTTTTAGTGAAGAGTATGAGCTTGAATATGGTTTTGGGAGAATAGAGGTGCACAAAGACGATGTTAGGACGTATTCCAATATTCTTTTAATAGATGACATATTAGCTACCGGTGGAACTTTAAAGTCGTCTGCAATTTTGCTAGAGAGAGCCGGGGGCAAGGTTAAGGATATTTTTTGTTTTATTGAGCTTTGCGCTATTAATGGTAGACAAAGTCTTGAAAGTTATGAAGTCAATTCCCTTGTAAGGTATAATTAATTTAATGCTTGACTTTTCTTTTTTATTAAATTTACAATGTTTAGTTGAGGTAATATATGTATGCACTGGTAGAAATAAATGGCAAGCAATATAAGGCTATTGAGGGTGAATTTTTAAAAATAGACAAAATTTCTCCTGTTGAAAAAGATAAGTTGGAATTTAATAGTGTTTTGCTTATTAATAAAGACGGAGAGGTTAAAATAGGAAAGCCTTATGTCGTAAATTCTCTTATTAGATGTACCTATAAAGAAGATAAAAAAGATAAAAAGGTTGTTTCTTACAGATACAGAAGAAGAAAATCAAGTGAGAGAAAAGTTGGGCACAGGCAAACCTATTCTTATATTTTGGTTGATGAAATAGTTTTTTAAGTATATTGATTAATGTTTTGGTAAAAGTAAAAGACGATGTAATTATTTATCTTTTAGCCAATGGTCATGCTATAGGTAAGAATAATGTTAACGTTGTCTGTTCTTCTTTTTCTTTTATTTTGAGAACCTTTTTTAGTGTTCTTGATCTTGAGGGTGAGGCTTTTGTTGTGAAAAATTCAAAAAGAGGTTATTTAGAATTTAAGCCCTTTTTTAAGGATTTGAACAAAGAAAGTCTTTTTTACTATAGTAGGTTTTTAATTAGAGGCATAAATGATTTGTGCTTTGAGTATCCTAATGATATTAAATTAGTTTTGGAGGAAAATTAATGGCAACAAGTAAAAGTGGTGGTAGTTCAAAAAATGGACGAGATTCTATATCCAAGCGACTTGGAGTTAAAAGAAGTGGTGGTCAGTTTGTTAAAGCTGGAGAGATAATTGTTAGACAAAGAGGTACAAAGTTTCATAAAGGTAAAAACGTTGGTCTTGGAAGAGATTATACAATATTTGCGCTTTCATCTGGTAAGGTAGAGTTTAAAACTTTAAAGGGGCGAAAATACGTAAGTATTGTTTAGTTTTAATTGAAAAGATTGGAGATTTTTGGTTTTAATTGAAAAATTGGAGAAAGTTTGTATAACTTTAAGGACTCTGTAAATATAACGGTAGTTTCGGGCAATGGTGGTTCTGGGTGTGTTTCTTTTTTAAGAGAAAAGTTTAATGCAAAAGGTGGTCCAGATGGCGGAAACGGTGGGAGTGGTGGGAGTGTAATTTTCAAGGTGAGGGAAAATCTTAGCACTTTATCTTTTTACAAAAATGGTCATGTGCTTTGTGCTGAAAATGGTAAACCTGGAATGGGTTTTAAAAGAAGTGGTGCTAATGGTAAAGATTTAACTCTTTTTGTTCCTCCAAATACAGAAGTTTATAATGAAAATGATGGAACTCTTTTGTATAGGCTTAAAAATTTAAATGACGAATTTGTTGTTTTAAAAGGTGGCAGAGGGGGTCTTGGTAATTGGAATTTTAAAACTTCAGTTAGAAGGGTTCCAAGGTTTGCTCAACCTGGAGAATCGGGTAATAGTTTGAGCGTGCGTCTTGAACTTTTTTTGGTGGCGGATATTGGGCTTGTTGGATTACCCAATGCTGGTAAATCTTCTCTTCTTAATAGGATAACCTCAGCAAAATCTAGGGTCGCAAATTATCCTTTTACAACAAAGATTCCTCATCTTGGTATGCTCAGGCGTTCTTATGATGATTTGATTATTGCAGATATTCCCGGAATAATTAAAGGTGCTAGTTTTGGAGTAGGGCTCGGGACTAAATTTTTAAAGCATATTGCTAAAACTAAAATTTTAGCTTTGGTTATTGATATTTCTGAAGCAAATTTTTTGGAGTCATATAACATTCTTTTAAATGAATTAAAATCTTATAGCCATAAGCTTTTTAATAAAAAAAAAATTATTATTGCCAACAAGCTTGATTTGGACGGTTCTGAGAAAAATTTTGATTGCCTGATAAAAGCCTTAGGAAAAGAAAAGGTTGTTGGCATCTCTATTTATGAGAATAGAGGAATTGATGAACTTATTAAAGAATTTTTTATTTTGGCTAAAACTTTTTAATAAAATTGATTTTTATTGTGGGCTTTTTATTTTTAAGACTTGGTTTTTGGATATCAGATTTTATTTAGGAAAGAAATCGTGAGAATTGCAATATTAGGGGGCACTTATAATCCAGTTCATATTGGACATATTTTTTTGGCTAAAGAAATAGAGTATTTATTAAATATTGATAGAGTAATATTTATTCCTACTTGCAATCCAGCTCATAAATTGATTGATGAGAATGTTAGTGTTAGCAATAGAATAGATATGCTCAAGCTTGCATTAGAGAATGAAGATAAAATGTTCATAGATGATTGCGACATAATAAATGGTGGTATAACTTATACTGTTGATACTATTTCTTGTGTTAAAAAAAAATACAAAAACGATAAACTTTTTTTAATTATTGGCGATGATCTTTTTCAAAATTTTGATTCATGGAAAGATCCTCAAAGTATTGTAAGTTCTGTTGAACTTGTTGTTGCTCATAGAATCTACAAAGAGAGACTTAAAAGTTCTTTTAAGCATATTTATATAGATAATAAAATAATACCGATTTCCTCATCAGAGATTAGAAATAGAATTGTAAATGGATTGCCCGTCAGCTATTTATTGCCTTTTGGTGTGTTAAAATACATTAAAGATAATAATTTATATGTTAAAAAGGTAAATGTTTGAGAAAGGATTTAATTTTTTTATTTTTAATTGTTTTAATAATAGCAAGTGTAGTAATTTTTTTTATTAGAAGTTCGAAAAAAGAGTTGGTTTACTTCGAGCTTAATACAAAGAGTAATATTAGTTTTTTGTTTCTAATAGAAGATCTTAACAAAAACCTTGTAAGTATGCAAGAAATTTTTATTAATATGAAAACAGGAAATATTGGGTTTTTTGATATTCCAATTCATACTGGATATGAAGATTTAAAAGGGAATATATCTTGGTTTAAAGATCTTTATAAAAAAAATTCTTTTAATAAATTTTTATCTAAAATTTATACACAATTATCTCATGAATCAGATTATTATATTCGTTTTCAAAAAGAAAATTTTGTTAGGCTTATTGATTACTTAGGGGGAGTTAGACTTCTTGTTAAAAACCCAGTGAAAGTTTATAGTTTCGAGGATTCTATTTTAATACCCTCTGGCACTTCTAATTTTGATGGTGATAAGGCTTATGATTATTTGAGATATTTTAATGATGTTAATCAGTTTGAAGAGAGAGTTGAATTTTTTAAAGAATTTTTTAAAAGACTTCTTTTTCAAATTTCAGATTTTGGCATTGAAAATGACAGTTTTTTTAAAATATATTCCATGTTAGATACTAACCTTTCAGAGGTTGTTTTTAAGTATATTGTTAAAAATTATAAAATAAATAATGATAAAATTATTTCTATTAATATTAAAGGACAAGAAGAGATTTTTAAGGATAATGATAATAATTTGATAAAGGTGGTTTTTCCTTATTATGGGGGTGCTATTTTAAAAGAATCGGTGGATAAATTAAACAAAGAGTTGGTTAATGAAGGTGCAGAAGAGATAGTAAAGATTGTTGTTTTAAATGGAACAAAAGTTGTTGGGCTTGCAAAAAAAACAGCAAATATTTTTAATTCTTTAAAATTTAAAGTTTTAAAATTTGGTAATGCAGATAAAAATTCTTATAAAAATACCCTGATTATAAATAATTCGGATAATTTAGAAATGGCTGTTAGGGTTGGAGAGGTAATTAAAACTTCAAATATTAAGCCAATTTCTGAGGTTCAAGCTAAAAGATTGTTAGAGCTTGATAATCTTGATATTAATCCTGATGTAATAGTTATTTTAGGAGATGATTTTGATGGAAGGTATGTTAAAAGTAAATGATATTAATGATTTATGTAAAATAATAAGTGATTTTAATGGAATTGATGTTATAGGCATTAATGTTAGCGATATTTGTAATTGGACTGATTTTTTTATAATAGCCACTTTTGTATCATTTAAGCAAATGGAAGCTTTATATATTGACAAGATAATTAAATTCTTTAAAGAAAAAAAAATTAATCTTAATGCTGAAGGAAAAGGGTTGGTTTATGACTGGACTGTTGTTTCTGGTGCAAATTTGGTAATTCATTTAATGAGTGAAAAATCTAGGGAATACTATGAGCTTGAAAAAATATGGTCCAAAGGAACCATTATTTATCCCTAATTACTTAGTTTAATTAAAATTAATTAAAAAAACTAAAAATATCATAAAAACGTGTTTACAAAAAATAGAAAATATTTTAGATTTAAGTTATGTACTTTTTGCGGGAGGCTTATAAGTGGATATTACAGACATAAGGATTAAGAAAGTTGATAGTAAAAATTCTGGTTCTAAATTATTAGCATATGTTGCAGTTACTTTTGATAACTGTTTGGTTCTTCACAATATTAGAGTTATTAAAGGGCAAAAGGGAGTATTTATTGCGATGCCTAACAGAAGAACTAGAGTCGGTGAATATAAAGACATTGTACATCCTATTAGTCAGGATTTTAGAAAAGCTTTGCAAACTTCTATTTTTAAGGAATATATAAGAGAAAATCCAGCCGATCTTGAACTTGAATTAGATTTTTAGATAATTGTTGACAAAGCTCGTTGTATCTTGTATGCTTGTCAATTGTAAGTATTAATAAGGTATTTGGGACGTCGACAAGTGGTAAGTCAACTGGTTTTGGTCCAGTCATTCGAGGGTTCGAATCCTTCCGTCCCAGTATTTTACATTAGGAGTTTTTTGGTGGAAAATAGCAGGGTTTTAAGTTGCCAATATAGATCAAGCTTTGGATCTTCTAATGCTCGCAGAATAAGAGCTAAGTCTGAAATACCAGCTGTTGTTTACGGGCAAGGTAAGGATGTTTCACACTTGAGAATTAAGAGTAGTGAATTTAATAAGAAATTTGCAAAATTTACGGATAATACTGTCTTAATATTAGATGATGGCAAGCTTGAAAGATGTGTTTTTGTTAAAGATGCTGCAGAAAATATTGCCAGCAAGCTCATTTATCATATTGATTTTTACGAAGTAGATAGGAATGTTGAGCTTGAAAAATATGTTCCTATTAAGCTTATTGGAGCTTCTATTGGGGTTAAAGAAGGTGGAATTTTGACTGTTTTAAAAGAGCAGGTTAAGGTAAGGTCTTTGCCCTTGGATTTGCCAGAATTCATAGAGCTTGATTTAACTCCTGTTAATAAAGGAGATAGCGTTCTTCTTAAAGATCTTGTGTTGCCTTCTAATGTTAGGCTTGCAGAAAATGACGAGAATTTGGAAGTTGTTATTATAAAGTGATTTTATGGGGTTGTTGATACTTGGATTAGGAAACCCTGGATTAGAATTTTCTTTAACTAGGCATAATGTTGGTTTTTCTCTTTTGGATAAAATTGTTTCTAAAAACGGCCTTTTTTTAAAGAGAAAAAAAAAGTATGAATATTCAGAATTAAAAATGATTTCCGGAAGAGTAATTTTGGTTAAGCCATTGACCTATATGAATCTAAGTGGCTCTCTATTTCCTTCAATATTTTCAGATTTTTATATGTGTATAAAGAATTTATTAGTGGTTCTTGACAATGTTGATCTTCCCCTGGGAAAATGCAGGCTTAAAGAGCGAGGTGGTGTGTCTACTCATAATGGTCTTAGATCGATTTCAAGTGTTCTTGGAAGCTCTAACTATAGTAGACTTTATATTGGGGTTGGAAGCAATCTTATGCGTGATATAAAGAGTTTTGTTCTTTCTAGATTTTGCAAGGATGAAATGGATAGACTTGAAAAATTGTATGATTTTTTAAGTGATGAGCTGATTGATATTAGCGAAGCAAATTTTAAAAATAAGGTTCAAAAAATTAATTCTAGTAATTTTTAATGCATTTTTTAGACGAAAATATACAAATTAAAATAGATAAATTTTATAAAAAAAATTCTTTAGATAAAAATCGGGTTATTGTTGCTTTTTCTGGCGGGGCTGATTCTACGGCTTTATTATTGAATTTAAAATATTACCTGAGCAATAATGTTATTGCATTTTATTTTGCTCATTTTATTAGATCTGATAATGAGCAAAATCAAGAGATAGAGCATGTAAAGGGGTTTTGCGATCTTTACAATATTGCTTTACAAATTAAAAAATGTGATATAGATATAAAAAGTGAATCAGCTAGGTTGGGAGTATCTATTGAGGAGCTTGCAAGGAAATTTAGATATATTGCTTTAGAAAATGCTCTTAAAGAAAATGGCGCAAATTATATTGCACTTGCTCATAACGAAAACGATCAAATTGAAACAATAATTATGAGATTTTTTCAAGGATCTTTTTTGGATGGTCTTTCAGGTATTCCTAGTGTCAATAGAAACATTATAAGGCCCTTGCTTGAGGTTTCAAGACTAGAAATTGAAAATTTTTTATCTTTGAATAATATTGGGTTTTTTGTTGATAGTACAAATGCTCAAAATTTATATCTAAGAAATAGGGTTAGAAATAATTTGCTACCCGCTATAAAAAAGGTTTTTAAAGGATATGAAAAATGTCTTAAAAGAATATCTGAATTTTCAAAGGAATTTGCGGATTATTTTGGAAAAGATGAATTTTTTCCTGTTGAGAAAGGTAAATATTATTATTCTTTTGATCTGAAAACTTTCTTAGATTTTCCTAAGTATTTGGTATTTAGATTGATTTTTAAAATTTTAAATTCAGAAGGAATTGCAGCCAAAGTTTCTTATAAAGCTCTTAATGAAGCGTTTAAAGTAGAGATTAATAGGAAAAAAAATAATGTTTTGTTAAAAACCAATGATTTTTTTTTAGAAAAAAGGCATAATAAAATTAATTTAATTTTTAAAAGGGATGAAAAATTTTACAAACCTTTTGATTTTATTTTGGAAGTTGGTAAATGGCATAGTTTATCTTTAGGTAAGATTTTGCTAAAATATTTAGAGTGTAATGCAGCTTCTGTATCAAGATTAAAATGTTGTTCTTATGAGTTTAGGTATAAATTTTTTAAGGATAGATTGAAAGCAAAAAAATTTTTTTCTAAGTTTATAAGGTGTAATCCGGCTTATTTAATGTTGTTAGCATTAGATAACAGGTTAATTGGGATTATTGATTTAAATACTTTAAACTTAGTATGGAGTGAAAAAAGCATTCTTAAAAAAATTAATATATCTTTGATTGGAGGGCTTTTAAAGGAATGAATGGCAATAATAATATGAATAACAATGGAAAATCTAACAACAAAAAAAAGAATAAAAATTGGATTTTAGGACTTGTTGTTGTTTTTCTAATTTCAGCAATATTTATGTCATATTTTATAAGGGGGGGGGAAAGCTATAAAAATGTTCCTTATAGCACTTTTCAGAGTTATTTAGACAATGGTCTAGTTGAGTCTGTAGTAATAATTGATAAAAATTTGATTCAATTTGTCGTCAAGGGTTCTAACTTTGCAAAGTCTTATTTTTCTACCAGCATTCCCTATCTTGATATAAATTTACTTTCAGAACTAAAAAATAAAAAAGTTGAGCTTAGCTCAGGGAAAAGTCAAGCTTCTCTGATTGGGGTTTTATTACAAACTTTGCCATGGATTTTGTTTTTTATTTTCTTTTTCTTTATATTTCGTCAAACTCAAGGTGGCGGTGGGAAGGTTTTTACATTTGGGAAAAGTAATGCTCAAAAGTATGAAGCTGGAAAGAATAAAATCACCTTTAAAGATGTGGCTGGTCAAGAAGAGGTTAAGCAAGAGCTTCGAGAAGTTGTCGAATTTCTTAAAAATCCAAAAAAATTTGAAAAAATAGGTGCAAAAATCCCCAAAGGAGTGCTTTTAGTGGGCTCTCCGGGTACTGGCAAGACTTTGCTTGCCAAAGCCGTTGCCGGTGAGGCTGGGGTTAGTTTCTTTCACATGTCAGGCTCAGATTTTGTTGAAATGTTTGTTGGGGTTGGAGCAAGTCGTGTTAGAGATTTATTTGATAATGCTAGAAAAAATTCTCCATGTATTATTTTTATTGATGAGCTTGATGCTGTTGGTCGAAGTCGTGGTGCGGGGCTTGGCGGTGGTCATGATGAAAGAGAGCAAACTCTTAATCAGCTGTTAGTTGAAATGGATGGATTTGGAACGCATACCAATGTAATTGTTATGGCCGCTACAAATCGTCCCGATGTTCTTGACTCTGCTTTGCTTAGGCCTGGACGATTTGACAGGCAAGTAACAGTTTCTTTGCCTGATATTAAGGAAAGAGAGGCAATATTAAATATTCATTCTTTAAAAACGAAGCTTTCAAAAGATATTAATTTACAAGTAATAGCAAGAGCTACTCCTGGAGCTAGTGGTGCTGATCTTGCAAATTTAATTAATGAAGGAGCCTTAATAGCTGCAAGGAATAATCAAGATGAAATTTTAATGAAGGATATGGAAGAAGCCAGAGATAAAATATTGATGGGAGTTGCAAAAAAATCCATGACTATTACTGATAGGCAAAAGCTTGAGACGGCTTATCATGAGGCAGGCCATGCTTTGCTTCACTATTATCTTGAACATGCTGATCCACTTCACAAAGTTACCATTATTCCAAGGGGCAGGGCACTTGGTGTTGCATTTTCTCTTCCAAGGGAAGATAGACTTTCAATAAACAAACACCAAATTCTTGACAAAATAAAGATATGCTATGGTGGTTATGCTAGCGAGCAAATAAATTTGGGTGTTACAACAGCGGGTGTTCAAAATGATTTAATGCAAGCTACTAGTTTGGCTAAAAAAATGGTTACGGAGTGGGGAATGGGTGAAGAAGTTGGTCCAATATTTTTAGTAGACGATGAAGCACCTATTTTCCTTCCGAAAGAGTTTTCAAAGGCTAAAGCTTATTCTGAGAACACTGCCGATAAAGTTGACAGAGAGGTAAAAAGAATACTTGAAGAATGTTTAAAAGAGGCATCGGATATTCTTTTAAAGCATAAGGATCAACTTGTTAAGCTTGCAAAAGAACTTGTTTTAAAAGAAACTTTGACAGACAAAGAAGTGAGAGAGCTTTTGGGTTTTGAAGCTAATAAGGATGAATACGATTTATTTTCATCAGACTCTACTACAAAAGAAGTAAAGGGGGAGGATGTAAAAGGTTAGGCAAGTGTTTATGTTTTATTTGAAGATGGGTTTCATTCTTTTTATTTCTATAAACCTATATGCAATTTCAGTCAAAGAAGATGAAGATATTTCAAGTATTCTTTTCAATGAGTCTAAAAATTTTTCCAATTTACAAAAAGGAAATGATTTAATTTATGGATCTCTTGATTTCAATTTGCTAGCTTCAGATGCTCTTTATGAGCTTTCATTAAAAGAGAATGTTGCTTTAACGGATAAAATTTATTTATTAAAAGAAGCAATTAATATTAATAACTTTAAAGCAGTAACCCTTAAAGAAGTATACACTTATTATTTTTCGTTGCTTTTAAGACAAAATGAAAATAAGAATATGTATGAAGAAATTATTACTTTGTATAGAAACTTGAATGAAGAATTGCAAATAGACAAAGATTTAATTTGCATGAGGCTTGAAGCTTCTGGAAGACTTGAAAGTTTTGGAGATGATTTCAAAAAAATTTTATTTAAGGCTTTTTCTTTATATGGTAATGATTTTTTATTTTTTAAATGGTTTTTAAAAGAAGATAGGTTTTTTTTTAGCATCTTTAATACTATTAGATCAAAAGAAGATTTTTTCTTTACAACCGAAAACATTAATTATATATTTAGAAATTCAAATTTTAATTATGACAATTCTGTTTCTTTGTTTTCTTTTCTTAAGGGCAAAATTAAAGAATATAATGGAATTCACGGTATTTATTTTTTAAAATACAAACTTTTAGATCCTGATGAAGCTTATAGGATTTTTAAAAAATTTCCTCCTGAGACAATAAATGAATATAAAATGTTTTATGATCTTTTAGAGGATCCCGACATGAAGAGTAAATTTTTAGAAGATTATAAAAGTTTGTCAGGAATTTATTGCATTGATAATAAAAATAATGTTGCCATACTAAAAGATGGAGTTTTAGTAGGCATTTTTTCAGGAATAGTAGATTTTGACAGCAAATTTAGTTTAAATAGCAAATATTTTAATAAAATTTATTTTAAAGATAAGTCTCCAGTTTATTATGAGAATAGTTTGCTTGGTTATAAAATAAATTATTCTGTTTATCCTTATGTTGATATGATTGAGGTTCAATATCCTGATAAAAGAGATGTTTATACCTTTGCTTTACATGCTTTTAAGTTTAATCTTTTTAACAATTTGGGCTGCAATTTTAATAGTTTTGGGATCAGAGAGTTGTTCTTGATTGATATTAGGGATTTTTTTATTCCAAATGCTTTAAATTTATTTTTTGAAAAAACTTCTGTTTTGGATATTAGATCAAGCTTGATAAGTAAAAAAAAATATTTTGGATCTAATTTGGTAGAAATTAAAAATTATGTGGTTGGAAGTTTGGTTTCAATTTATAAAAAAGTTAATAGTTCTAAAAAATTTAATTATATTGAAATTTATGAGAAGAATAAACTAAAAATAAAGAAAGCTTTGTTAGATGATGATAGTTTTGAAAGCTATTATTCTTTTGAATAATAGCTTTAATAAGATCCTAAATTATTAATTTTTAGGCTTTTAATGTTAATGTTTTTTGTTGTTTTTATTTATATAATTGAATTTGATTTACTTTAGGGAGGATTTTTGGGTTTTTGTTTAGACTTTGCTAATAAAGAAGATACTAAATTAAATAACATTGTCTCTGTTAGTCATTTTGATTTTAGGGTAAAAATAAACTTAATTCTTGTAGTTGGACCCATGGGAAGTGGAAAAACAGAATATGCTGCAAAAATTTATAAAGATTCGCTTGTTGTAAGAAAAAAATCTTTCAAGGTATTGGGCAATATTATTAAAGGAAATAGAAGTAGGGTTAATGTATTTTTTATTAGAAATTTTCTCGACAAGAGGAGGTTTCAAGATTATCCAGAAAACGTAATACCATATAGAGGCGGTGGAAAAGATAAAATTGATGAGATTGGTTATGCTAGCAACTCTTTTGATATTGAAAATTTAATAGCCTCTAATCCTAGTTGTGGCACTTTTATTATTGATGAGGCATGTTTTTATGATGAACGTTTAATTTTTGTTTTAAATAAAATTTCATCAAATGAGAATATTTTATTTATATTACCTACACTGCTTTATAATTTTAGAAAAGAATCTTTCAATGATACTGCCAAACTTTTAGTAGAATATTCAGATAAGATTTATAAGCTTGGAGCTTATTGTGGGCACATTGATTGCATGGAAGAATCTTTTTTTTCGTATAGGTATTATTTTTACAACAATAAAGAAATTCCAGCTCCTTATTTTGATCCTTTGCTTATTGTTGGTGGCGATGAAGAGATTGAATCTGCTATTTACCCAAATTACTCTACAAGATGTTCAATGCACCATTATCTTATAGGTAAGGAATATTTTTTTTCTTTTTTAAAGCCATTTGCTTTGCTATATTCACAAGGAGATAAAAAATTTCTTGAAAATGAAATTGTAGCACTAAGCACTGATGTTGAAAATTCTAATTTTGTAAATTCTTTAGATAGTGAAAAAGCGCGTGAATTTAGAGCCGAAATTTTAAGAAATATTTTAGAATTGCCTTTTTTAGCAGAAAGAGCCTTAATAACTCTTTTCTCAGAATATAGTATTTTGAGTAAGGATAATTTTAAAGATCTTGTTTTTAAGTTTTCTTTAAATAAGGATTATATAAATAAAATTTTTTTTTCCAAAGAGGGCAAAGAGTTTTTTTAATAATAGTTTGGCCCTTGTTCAAAAAATGCTTTAGTTTCGTCAATTCTTAGTAGTTCTTTTTTAATAATGTCATAGTAATTAAGCTCTTTAAGAGAAATTTTATGATATTCATCTTCCCAGTTTGTTATTCCATCGTTTTCTAGTTTAACAGTTGTGTAATTTTCAAGTTTTTTGTGGTATTTTAGTGCTTCGCTGTAGTAATTAATAGCTAGTTTATATAATTTTTTTGATTTTTCTAGATTGGAAATAATTCCATCTTTTTCTGGAGTTTTGAAAAAATATAAATTTCTTGTGTCGAATAAATCTCCTAAATGTAAATTTTGCCTAACTAGAAGCAAGTTTACATGCATTTTGAAAAGAAGTTTATATTTTTCCCACTGTTCTTTGGTTTCTATTTTAGTTAGAGAATATTTTGGATTTCCAAATGGGTATTTTAAGGCTTTTTGAAGAAAAAATATATTTTTTTTATAGTTTTCAGGTTTTTTTTTCATTTGAGAATTAAAAATTACATACCATTGTTCTGCGTAATAAAATTTGGACGATGCATTTATCTTTGCAACTGATACTAAAAGAAATAAAATTAAATTTATTTGGAAGGGGACATTTTTGAAAATATGCATATGATTAATTATATTAGAATTTTATTAGATTGAAAATTTTTTTTGCGTTTTTATCTAAATTATCTTTTATTGAATTGTTGATGTAAATCACATTAATTTTTTTTTCTAGTTTTTTAAATATTTTTAAATATTTTAGAGCAATTTGTTCAAAAGTTTTATATTTTTCAAGTTCAAAAAGATCACTTTGTGTTCTATTTTTCTGTATTCTTTCATAAGCTATGTTTGGGTCTGTTTCGATAAAGAATACTTTTTCAGGCAATGGGAAATTTTTATTTAATTCATATCCTAATTTTCCTTGATATGCAATCGATGAGAATAAATAGCGATCAGTTATTATTTTTCTAGATTTTGTGTTTAAAATTTCCAGTATTCCACCTTTTTTATATAAATGATCGTGTCGGTCTGCAGCATAAAGATATGCAAATGTTGATTCTTCTAAAGGATTTTCAAAATTCATTAATTGCTTTCTTATCATTTCTCCAATTATTCCACTTGATGGTTCTTTTGTAAAATAATACCTTGATTCATCGTTGCAAAGAGCTTTTAGTTTATTAGTGATGCTTGTTTTCCCGCTTCCATCAATTCCTTCTATGCAATAAAAGTTTTTCAATATTTTAATCACAAATATTTTTTCTTCCTTTCTTTTGGTGTCAATAATTAGGTTATCGATAATTATTATATAATAATAATTATCGATAGAGTGTATGAATTTGTTGTTTTTGAGAAGTAAGACATTTATATTGTTGATTTTGCCATTTTTTATTTTTGTTTTAATAATTTTTTCCATTAATCTATTTGTTCAAGCTCAAATTTATTCTGCAAAGTTTTTTGCTATAAAATATCTTGAATCAAAATTTGGCTTTAAGATTAAATATGATAAAATTTCACCGTATTTCTTATCATCAATCAAGATAGACGGTTTAGAGTTAAGCTTGGATGGAAAAGATAAAATATTAATAGATATTGTTAGGATAGATTTAAATCTGTTTAAATTAATTTTGGGTGATGAAAATATTATTTTAAATGTTTATGTTAAAGGAAGTAATTTCAATTTTGATATAAACGACTTTAGTTTATCTGGCGATTTAAATCCTAGCAATGCCTATTCTGACAATGAAAATACAGTTTTTAATAAAATTTTAAACTACCTTTATAGATTAAATATTAATTTAGAAAATATCAATATTAATATCAAGCTTAATGATAATAGTTGGCTTAATTTTCAAGTTAAAAATTTTTCCTTAAGTACCGTAGATGAAGATTTTTTATTTAGCTCTGTAGTTGATTTTAGTGCTGTTAAAAATTTAGAAATTAATTTACCCTTTGAAAGAGTTGATGATGGAATTTTGGATTCAACTTTCTATTTTGAGGGGAAATTCAAAAAAGGCTTTGAAGATGGCTATGTTAATTTTAGCTTTTTTGAATTTAAAACAAGTTATTTTTCTTTACTTGAGCAGGGGTTCCAAATAAATTATTCAAAAGGAAATTTAAAAATTTTTAATTTACGAAGAGAGAATTTTGATTTTAATTTAAGTTATGACAAGGCTAATGGTTTTGTTCGATTAGATGCTTTATTTTTCAATGTTAGTCTTTTAGATTGGATTAAGCTAAACAAAGGCTTTGAAATTTATAAAGATTATTTTGATATAAGTTTAAATGGGCAATTGGCATTTTCTTATGATTTTAAGGACAAAGATTTAAGATATGCAGGAATAATAGATTCATCTTTAAATGTAGATACTATAGGAAAAGAAGTTCAAGGCTTGCAGCTTGAAATCAAGGGGGATGATAGAATTGTAAGTGTTAAGAATGCTTTTTTAAAGCTTAAAAGGGGGGTTGTAAACTATAAAGGTTATTATTCTTTGAAAGATTTGCTTCCAATGGGACGTCTTAACTTTAAGTCTGCAAAAATTTTAAACTTTAACGACCTAAATGGGTATTTAGATTTTAATAAAGATAAAGATATTTTTTCGGTTAAGTCTGATAATTTTAGTCTTGGAAATCTTAGTTTTCAAAATTTAATTTTAAAAACTTATTTTTTAAAGGATAAAATTTTTGTTGACTATTTGATTTATTTAGAAAATAAAAACTCTCAAATTTCTTTAAAAGGAGATCTTAATGATGAAGAATTTTCTTTAAGCTTAGGTATTAAAGAATTTCCTTTGCTTTTTTTAAAAGAAGTTATTCCCAGTTCTCACTTGATAAATTTTTTTCCCAAGACTTTATTTTCAGGTAAATATTTAAATTTGGTTTCTGATTTTAATTTTAATAAATTTAATTATCATAAAAATAAATTAAAAAAATTCAATTTCATGGTATTTTCAAAGTTAGACAATTTCAAATTTGTGCTTGATGCCAGTGGAGAAAAAAATTTTTACAAATCAAACAATTTTGATTTGCAGTACAATGATCACAATTTGCATTCTAACTTGTTTGTTGAACTATTTGAAAGTGGGTTTAATATTAGCACGAATTTTTCTTATTTGAATAAAGTTTATCCTTTGCATTTTAATGTTAATCTTAAAGATAAGTTTATTGTTGCCGAATCTCCTCTTGGTATTAAATTAGATTTTAATTATTTTGATTCTAAAGTAGTTTATACCCTTAATGTTAATGATTTTAAGGTTTACAATAAAACCTCTGATCTTTTAATAAATATAAATTTTAATGGGAACTATTTAGGCCTTAATGAAGATTTGAAATTTAAAATAGACGAGTTTAATATAATAAAAGTTTCTAAAACACCTGCCTATAATTTCAACTTTGGTTTTAAGGGCTTATATGAATATGATAAATTGTACATTTCTGATGTTAAACTTATAAACAAACTTTCAAATTTGCAAGGATATGGACAATTTAATTTAAAAGATAATTTTAATGGAAGTTTGAATCTATTTTCTAGCTTAAATTCAGAGAGATATTTTTTAGGGGTTAATTCCGATGAATATGGAAGTTATTTTTTGCTTAAATTTCAAGACTTAGATTTTTACAATTTTAATTCTTTCTCCCTTTTAGAGGGAAAGGTTAATGGTAATTTTTTGCTAAATTTTAAAAAGAATGATTTTAAAAATTATTCTTTGAGTGGATATCTTGAGGCAKATAAATTAACTTTTTTGGGCGTTCCCGTTCAGTTTTCTATGAATTTAGGATTATTGGATAATAAGCTTAACATATATGACATAAAAGCCAAGCGCAATAAAAAAGAGTTTCTTACCGGAAGCTTAAGATATGACCTAAGCAGTTCTATAGGGGTATCTAATATAGTTTTTAATAGCGACTTGTTTTCTTACAGGTTTAATGCAAATTTTAGAAATTTCCAAAGTGGAGTTGAAGAGCAATTTGGAGTTTTGAAAACCAAAACAGAGGGCGAATTTTTCTTTAGAGACATTAAGTATAAAAATGAATCTTTATCCAATCTTACGATTGAATTTAGCAATGATTTTGAAAAATTTAATATGGCTTCAATTGATTATGACCTTGTTAATGTTTTATATCATTATGGCAGTGGGGAATATAGCTTTATTTTAAAAGATTATTTGCCCCTTAGTTTTAATTCGTCAGGCAAAATAATTAAAAATAAAATTCTTGGAAATGTGAGAGATATTAAATTTGATTCAAAAATAATCACCAAAGATTTTTTGGATTCACATTCTTTATTTAATGTTGACAATCATTTTATTCTTTACGATCTTGTTTTAAATGGTGAATTCGATATTGATGGGGATTTGTATAATCCTAATATTAATGGAAGTTTAAATATTCAAAAAGGATCAATTAGCACTGAGTATTTAAGAGCTTCTAGAAAATTTGGTGGTGATAGAGCTTTAGAAATATTTGATATGCCAGTTGCAATTCAGGATAATAAAATCATTTTTAGTAATGAGTTTAACCTAGATCGATATTCCAAGATTTTTGTTTCTACTAGTTTAAATTTAAATTTTTTAAGTGATACTATTATTGATTATTACAAAATAGATATTAATGTGACTGGTAGAACGGGAGTTCCTATTAAATTTGAAAAAATTGCCTTAAGCTTTACAGGCTATGCTTTAGGCGATTTTTCAATTGAAGGAAATGCTGATGAAATTATGTTTAAAGGCATTTTAAATATTTCAAATGCTTGGGTTTATTCTCTTGAAAGTTCTGTTGTTGATTTATTAATAAATCCTTTCAAACGAGCAAAAAGATTGCAAACTGATATTAATCTTCTAGATTTTGATATTTTAACTGATCTTGAGATAAATTTTGACAGCGGTGTTACTTTTCATTGGCCAGATAGTAATATTTCTTTTTTACAAGCTACTATTTCAAGAGGGGATAAACTTGTAATAAAATCTGACACAAAAACAGATGATTTTATTATTAAGGGAGATTTGAATATTGCAAGTGGTTTTGTTAATTATAATAATAAAAAATTTATTTTTAAAAGCGGCTCTTATATATCCTTTAATGAGAGTAGGGCTAAATTTGATCCATGGATAAAAGCGGAGGCTACAAATACTATTAAGGATAGAAATGATAAACTGCTTGTTACAATAAGCATTGATAGTCCTTTAAGTTTATGGAAAATTGAGTTTATGTCTTATCCTTCTAGAAATGAGCAGGAAATTAAATATTTGCTTTCAGGCTCAACAATAGGAGGGTATGAGGGAGGATTGCGATCGGCAGGGACTAATGCTGCTGAAATGGCAATTGGAATAGTAAGTGACATTGCTCTTGATTTTTTAATTCAACCCATTGAAGATTATATGCGTTCTGTATTAAACTTAGACTTGTTGAGTATAAAGACAGATATATTGAAAAATTCTATTAATAGTAATTTTTTCAAAATCGGGAATCCTACTTTTGTTGATGTTCTTGACAATACAAGTGTTAAGGTAGGCAAATATCTTGTTGAGGGTGTTTTTATTAGTGGGGGCTTTGGTTTTTTGAAAGAACAAATGTCTCCTTTTTCAAAAGATTTAAATTTTGTTGTCAATTTGGGTATTGAGTTTGATTCTCCATTTTTTTTGGTTAATTATGAGTTTGATTACAATTTTATGAAAAAAGGTTTAGATGGAATAGGAAATAATATAGGCATTTCTTGGAAATTTAAATATTAAATTGTTAAGAGGTTAAGATGGGTTCAATTAGAGGTTTGTTTTTTGTAAGTTTTTTAATATTTTTTGTTGTTTTTAGTTTTGGTCAAGTTGAAAATTACAAGGGGAAAATAATAAAGGGTATTAATTTTGAAGGACTTAAGAATAAGAAGGAGAGAGATTTTATTAATATTTTAAAACCTTACATTGGCGTGTCATATTCTAATGAAATTTTTGATAAATTGCAAATTGATCTTTATTCTCTTGATTATTTTTCTGGGCTTATTAAGCCTATATTTAAAATAGATGGTGAGGATCTTTTTATTACATTTATTGTAAAAGAAAAATCTTTAGTTAATTCTGTTGTTTTTTCTGATAGCAGTAGAGTTTTTTGGAATAGCGAACTTGTTGAGAAGGTGAATATTAAAACCAATGAGCCTTTAAATCTTGCAAGTGTTAATAAAGGTATTGGCAAGCTTGAAGAGATGTATAAAGACATGGGATATCTTGAGGTTTCTGCAAATTTTGAAATCAAAGAAGAAGGAAATTTAGTTGATATTATTTTTAATATAGTAGCTGGACCCAAATATGTTGTTAAGGGGATTGACTTTGAAGGAAATTTAAGCTTTAAAAGCAGTACCTTGAGGAAATCTTTAGCATCAAGAGTAGTGTCTCTTTTCTCAGATGGTAAATATTTAAAAAGTAATGTTGATAAAGACAAGCGTCAATTAGAGTCTTTTTATAAAAATAATGGATATATTGATGTTAAGATTATCAATAGCACTGTTGATATTAAAGATTCCCTTAAAGATTCTAAAAGACTAGAAAAGGAAGTTTTTTTGAAATATTTTCTTTCAGAAGGCAATGTTTTTAGATTTGGAAAGCTTGAAATTTCTGGTAATTCAGTTTTTAGTTTGGAAGAATTAAAAAGTTTTATTACCTTTAGCGAAGGTGATATTTTTAATGATTCTAAATTTGAGCAGGATTTTGTCAAAATTAAGGAAAGTTATTTTAGAGAAGGGTATATTTTTACAGAAATTATTCCTTCGCAAAAGATAAGAGGGGAATTTGTTGATTTGTTAATTAAAATTTTAGAAAAGGATAAAGCTCATATTGAGTCTATTACTGTTTCTAAAAATAAAAATACAGCTTCGCATGTAATACTTAGAGAGATTCCTCTTCAAGAGGGAGATGTTTTTAGTTTGGACAAGTTTAAGATGGGTATGGCAAATTTACAGCAGCTTGGTTATTTTTCAAATGTAATTCCTGATATTGTTCCAGGCAATACAGAAGGGCTTATGAAAATAAATTTAAACATTGAGGAGCGAGCAACAAGTAATTTTGGATTTGGTATGAATTTTGGAGGCAATTCAAATTCTTCATTTCCATTCTCAGTATTTGGGCAGTGGGAGCTTTCTAATTTTTTAGGCGAAGGCTATTATTTTGCAGCAAGACTAAATTTATCTTTTTTAGAGCAAAGTCTTAGTTTGACATTTAGAGATAATTGGTTTTTTCAAAAAAGATGGACCGTAGGTGGATTTATAGATTTTTCACATTCCGTTAATACTGCTTATCAGGATATTAATGGGCCTATTTTTTCTGGCAAGAGGGAAGTTCCTGATCCATTTACAAGTTGGGAAGAATATCGAGATGCTAAAAGCTTTTCCGATTTTAATGCTATGAATTATTCTTTGCTTAAACTTAGTTTTGGAGCGTTTACCGGGTATACTTTTTCTAATTATCTTGGCAAACAAACCCTTCTTGGCACTTTGCAAACTGCTTTAAAATATGTTTTTTATGATAATGAGGTTAACAGACCTTCAAATTATTATTTAAGAGACAATTATAAAACTTTTAGATTTGAAAATTCTCTTAGTTTGAGCGCGGCTTGGGATACAAGAAATTCTACCTCTTTATCTAATAATGGATTTTTACTTAAGCAACAGTTTGATTTTTTTGGTGGATTTTTATTTGGTCAGAGCCATTTTATTAAATCTTCTACAACTTTTGAGAGATATTTTTCTCTTTTGGGATATGAGGATGTGTTTACTCCTTATTTTGATATTATTTTGACCTTAAGGAGTGTCTATTCAAATATATTACCTCCTCTTGGTAATGGTTTTGAAATTGAAATTCAACCCCATCACCACATAATTCTTAGTGAAAATTTTATGCAGGCTAGAGGTTGGGGGATTTTGAAAAATATTTACAGTTCTTTTGTAAATACTGTGCAGATATCTATTCCTTTGTTAAAAAATATTTTAGTTTGGGATGCTTTTTTTATAGATTTTGCTTCCTATTCTTTAGAAGGGCAAGAAAATTCTTTGTTTAGACCTTTTAGTAGTTTTGCTTTTAGCTGGGGAACTGGAATTAGAAGTCTTTTACCTCAATTGCCGCTGTCTTTTGTAATAGCTTATCCTTTTTATTTTGACAATGATAAAGTTAACAGCTATTACAAATATTATTCTGGATTTAAATTTTTCTTAGGAATTGAGATGAGATATTGATTAATGCTATGGAGAAATTTGTGTTTTTTTTGATTTTACCATTGTTTTTTTTATTATCTTTTAATGTTTTTTCGATAGATGTTATTAAGATAGGAATTGTTGATTTTGATAGAATTGTGATTGAAGTTTTAAATCCTCAATTGAAAGCTAATCTTGATCAAATAAAAAATCGGTATCAAGAACAAATAAATACGTTAAATTTAGAGCTTAAGAATTTAAAACATATGTATGATAAATCGATTGCTGATAATGATTTAGATAATGCAAGATCTTTTGGAAATCAATATAATTTGAAAGTTGATGAGCTAAAGAGAGTGTCTAGTTTAGCAAAGAATAATTTAGAACAGCAGAGATTGGCCAATATTAATAGTTTAAATAATAATAGTGAATCTTTAAGTAAAATACTTCGTGGTATTCAATATGTTGCAGAAATTAATGGGTTTTCTTTGATTATGAAAAAAAATAATCCATATATTCTTTACCACAATAGCACTGTTGATATAACAAACGATGTTGTTAAGCATCTTTTAGAAAAGGACAATAAAAACCCTTAAAGTTAATTAAATTTAAAACATTAGGCTTTTTAATAATTAAATAGCGTTTAATTGCGTAAAATATTTTTTTTATGGTCTTTTTATTATTTTATATTCTTTCTTTTTAATTGAATTATATTTATTTTATAATATCAATTGTAATTCAATATTATTTAGGAAGCATATGGAAAAAAATGTTACCCCAATGATAAGGCAGTATTTAGATATCAAGAAAAAATATAAAGATGCTGTTCTTTTTTTCAGAGTAGGAAGTTTTTATGAAATGTTTTTTGATGATGCAATTGAGGTAAGCAAGCTTCTTAATTTAACGTTGACAAAAAGAGAAAATGTTCCAATGTGTGGGGTTCCTTATCATACCAGTAAAGAATATATAAGGAAATTAATTTTATTTGATAAAAAGGTTGCAATTTGTGAACAAGCGTCCAATTCTACTTCTGGGGGGCCTTTAGAAAGAGAGGTTGTTGAGGTAATAACCCCAGGCGTTATTATTGATGAAGATTTTTTAAATGATGATATTAATAACTATTTAGTTGCTATTAGTGATTATAAAGATTATTATTCGTTTTCTTATATAGATTTATCTACTTCCAGTCTTGGAATAATGTTTTATGAGAATGGTTTTTTTGAAAAACTTAAAAGGGATCTTGAGAAATACTCTCCTAAAGAGATAATAGTTTCTGAAAATTTTTATTATGAATACTCAGAGAAGCTTAATCTTAGTAGATTTTTAATTAACAGAGTTCCTACTTGGCATCTTGATAAGGATATTGCAATAAAAACAATAAAGGAGCATTTTAACATACTTGGATTGAGCTCTCTTGGATTTGATGAGGAAAAGCCCTATTACATTTCAATTTTTCTTATTATAAATCATATAAAAAATAATTTAAAAAATTTATTAAGTAATATTGATAAAATAGATATCAATAATGATTCTTCGTACATGTTTCTTGATGACGTAACTCAAGTTAATCTTGAACTTGTAAAAAATAATAATGATTTTTCTTCTCAATATTCATTATATTCTGTGTTAAATGATTGCAAAACTGCAATGGGAAAGAGACTTTTAAGAGAATTTATTTTAAATCCAATTTTAAATATTTCTGAGATTAATACCAGGCTAGATCATGTTGAATTTTTTTGCAAAAATATTAGCTTGACTGTGACTTTAAGAGAAACTTTTATTAATATATGGGATATTGAGAGAATAATATCTAGGATTCAAATGAAAAGATATATTAAAAAAGATTTTTTATTTATTGAAAAAGCTCTTTCTGTATTTTTTACGGTAAAAAAGTTATTTGACAAGCATAATTTTGATTATTGGAATTTTGATAAATTTGAAGAGGATAGTATTTCTAAAGTTTATTTTTTGATAAATAGTGCAATTTCAAGTGCACCTGATGAACTTATTAAAAGAGGTTATGACTTAAAGCTTGATAACTTAAAAGATTTAAAGATTAATGCAAATAAATATATTGATCAATATCTTGAATCAGAGAGATTGCTTAGCAAGATTAATAACCTAAAGATTAGAAAAACTAATAATAGGGGGTTATTTTTTGAAGTTACAAAGAGTAATTATGCTCAAGTGCCACCACATTTTATGGAAAGCCAAGCTTTAAATTCTTCAAAAAGATATAAAACAGAAAAACTTATTTCTCTTGAGGTGGATATTAATAATGCTGAAGATAATGTGGTTGCTTTTGAACAGGAAATTTTTGATGAAATAGCATCAAATGTTGTTATGCATAATAAAGTTCTTAAAAAGGTTGCAGAATTTTTTGCATATATTGATTTAGTTGTTAACTTTGGTTATTTGGCAAAAAAAAATGAATATAAAAGGCCTGTATTGACATCTGGTAAAGAAATTCTTCTTGAAAAGTCTCGGCATCCTGTTGTTGAGCACTACACTAAAAATACTGAAATCTTTACTGAAAATTTTGTAAGAATTAATAAAGAAAAGTATTTTTGTTTAATTACTGGACCTAATATGGCAGGTAAATCAACCTATTTGCGTCAGGTGGCTTTAATTACTTTAATGGCGCATATAGGCTCTTTTGTGCCAGCTTCTAAAGCTTTAATAGGTATTACAGATAAAATTTTTTGCAGGATTGGAGCAAGTGATAACATTGCCAAAGGGGAATCCACTTTTTTAGTTGAAATGAATGAAACAGCCAACATTTTAAGGAATGCAACAGAAAAGAGTTTAATAATTATGGATGAAGTTGGAAGAGGTACTAGCACAAATGATGGGCTTGCTATTGCTTATTCTATTATAGAGTATATTTTAGAGTATATTAAAGCTAGAAGTTTGTTTGCCACACATTTTCATGAATTGTCGTCTATTAATCATCAGGCTTTTATTAATCTTTCAATGAAAATTGAAAAGCAGGGCAACGATCTTGTTTTCTTAAGAGAAGTTGAAGAAAAGCCATCTCTTAATTCTTATGGTATTTATGTTGCTCGCATAGCAGGACTTCCCTTAAGGGTAATAGATAGAGCTAATGTTATTCTAGAAAGTTTGGTGGGCCGAGAGGGCAACTCTTGTTTAGAGTTTCTTCCCCATGTTTCTTCTGATGGTAATGATAAAGAGATCTTGAAAAATGACACTGATATTCATATTAAATTAAATGAGTATTTAGAGTTAAAAAATTTTATTTCTAACATAGATATTAATAATATTACTCCTTTTCAATCAATTGAGCTGTTAAATCAAATTGTTTTAAAGGTTATTTCTCAGTCCAGTTAGTATGAGCTATTTAAATGTTTTAAAGAGTATATTTTTGCCTTTTTGTGTCTTTTGTGGAAAAAGGTATGTATCTTCTAATGCTCTTTGTGACCAATGTAAGTCACTTTTTAATTTTAACATTAAATTTGATGAGAATTTGATTTATTTTTTTGAATATAAAGAGCATTACAAATCTTTAATTTTGTCTTATAAAAGGGATGCTCAAAAGTCAATTGGTAGATTTTTGGCAAGTGGAATTGCTGAATGTTTAAATAATATTGATTTTGATCAAATAGTAACTGTTCCTTGTAGTTTTAAAAGAAAATTATTTTATGGTTTTGATCATATGGAATACATTGGTATTTTGTTAAGCCGTTTTGGTTTTAATTATATAAATATTTTTTCAAGAAAGTATGGAAAAAGCCAGAAGTTAATGAAAGGGAATCTTAGATTTAAAAATCTTGAAAATAAGATTAAATTAAGATCAAAATATAAAAATTTTCAGTTTAAAAAGATTGTTTTACTTGATGATATTGTTACCACAGGAGCATCTATGTGCATTTGTGAAGATCTTATTATGCAATTGGGAGCTTATAAGGTGATAAAGCTTTCTTTGGCCAAATCTTATAATTTGGTTTAATGTTGACATTATTTTTGCTAAGTGTTAACCTTGACTTAAGGTTTAGTTTATGTATTTAATAAGGTTCTTTAAAAGAACCTTATTATTTTTAGGAATACAGTTGATTAAGTATTTTGACAAAAATAATGAAGTTTTTAATTTGATAAAAGATTTAACAGGGCGGTTAAATGTTGAGATATTAGAAATTAATATCTTTAGAAATAAAAATAATGGAAAAATTCAAATAGTTCTTTATAGTAAAAATTTTTCCTTAGATATTGATTTTTTGACTGATTTGCATAAAATGATTTTATTAATTTTAGAAGCAAATCTTAAATATGGTTTTACTTTAGAGCTTTCTACTCCAGGAATAGATAGAAAAATAAAAAGTGACAGAGAGTTTAAAATTTTTGAAGGTAAAAAGATTAAGTTGATGTTGGATAATGAATTTGAAGAGGGTTTTATATTAGAGTCAAAGCCAAAAAGTTTTATTTTTAAAACAGATAGCAAAGAAGTAAATGTTTTTTATAGTGATGTTAAAAAGGCTAGATTAGTTTAAGGAGGAAGTTTGGATGATAAAGGGCACGGGGCATATGATTGTAAATATTGCAAATGATCGTGGCATGAGTATAGATTCTATTAGAAAAACAATTAAAGAATCAGTATTAATAGCTTATAAGAAGTATTTTGGAAGCAATGAGAATGCTTTTATTAAGTTTGATGATGATACGGGAGATTTGTCTGTTTATGCAAAAAAGAAAATTGTAAAAGAGGTAAAAGATTCTTTGCTTGAAATATTAGAAAAAGATATCTCAAAGGAAAATATTGTAGAAGGTGATTATGCTTACATTGAAATTAATCCCAAAGTTTTTGATAGGCTTTCTATTCAGGTTGCAAAACAAAGAACCAAAAATGACCTGCAAGGAATTGAGGATAATGAGATTTTATCAGAATTTAAAAGCAAGTTGAATAAGGTTGTTATTGGGTACGTTCAACAAAATAGAAATGGTGATCTTTATGTTAATCTTGGTAATACGGATGGTATAATTCCCAAGAAATATCAATCGCCAAGAGAAGTTTATAACCTTAATGATAAGATTAGAGTTTTAGTTTATAATGTCAAAAAGGGTAAAAATGGTATTGAAGTTATTCTTTCTAGGACCCATCCAAAGTTTATTGAAGAGCTTTTAGCGCTTGAAATTCCAGAAATTGAAGAAGGTATTATTAAGATTCATAAAATAGTTCGCGATCCTGGTTACAGAATCAAAGTCGCTGTTTATTCTGAAAAAGAAGAGATTGATCCTGTTGGTCCTTGTATAGGACAAAAAGGAGTCAGAATTCAATCTATAATTAAGGAACTTGAAGGAGAAAAAATTGATATTATTCCCTATAGTAAAGATATTAAAGAATTTATAAAGGATTCTTTGACTCCTTCAAAGATAGAACATGTTTATATTCTTGACGAGGATTTACATAAAGCTTTAGTGGTTGTTAGTGATGACCAGCTTTCTCTTGCTATAGGTAAAATGGGTCAAAATGTTAGACTTGCTAATAGACTTCTTGACTGGGCTATTGATGTTAAAACTAGCAGTCAATTTGCAGAAATGAAGGCTAATTCGGAGTTTAAGCAAGAAACACTCGAAATGTTTGATAAAGTTATGCAAGATGTTGTTGAGGAGGAGCAATTTGAAGAGATTAGTAAAATAAGTGATCTTAAATTGCTTGATCCTTCTGTGATTTCTAATTTATCAAAAGAGGGGTTTGATGATATTAACAATTTTTTACAAGCAGATGAGGGAGTGCTTTTTAATCTTGGTGTAAGTTATGAAAAACAAGAAGAAATTAACAAAATATTAAAAGAGGGGATGATAATAATTGCTAATGACAATGATGAGTCTATGGAAAAGGTAGAAGAAGATGAAGAGCTTCTTTGTCCTGAATGCGGTGTTGTTATTAATGAAAATATGACCTCCTGTCCGGGTTGTAAAATAGGGCTTAGTTTTGAGTTTGAGGAGGAGTAGGTTTGTCGAAAAATATTGATGATATTAAAAATGAAGATGGCAAAAAAGTTAAGATTATTAAGTTGAAAAAGAAGGTAGTAAAAATTGTAACATATAATGATTTAAGCGTTAAAAATGATTCAAATAGCTTTGTTGATTTGCATAATAACAGCAATAAGGCTGAATATTCGCAAAGTAGAGACAATAGAACTGGCGGGTATTCACAAAATAGGGACAATAGAGCTGGTGGATATTCACAAAATAGGGACAATAGAGCTGGTGGATATTCCCAAAACAGAGACAACAGAACTGGTGGGTATTCACAAAACAGAGACAACAGAACTGGTGGGTATTCACAAAACAGAGACAACAGAACTGGTGGGTATTCACAAAATAGGGATAATAGAGGTGGATATTCACAAGGCAGAGACAACAGAACTGGTGGATATTCACAAAGCAGGGACAATAGAACTGGTGGATATTCACAAAACAGGGACAATAGAACTGGTGGATATTCACAAAACAGAGACAATAGAACTGGTGGATATTCACAAAACAGAGATAACAGAACTGGTGGATATTCACAAAACAGAGACAGCTTATCCTTTCAATATCAAGGTTCAGTAAAGAAAACATATGTTGCCAAAAATAATTCTCAAAATAAATATACTACTACTTCTATGTCTTTTAGAAGACTTATAAAAACTAAAGTTCCCGCTATTGTTAGCAGCACACCTGCAGCGGATTCTGAGAATAGTAAAGAGTTAAATCGTAAGCTTGGCGAGAAAAAAAAACAGCAACAAGAGAGTCAAAAAAGCTATAAGAGAAAAAAAGCAGAAACTGAGAGCAAAACAATTGAACAAAAAGTTTTTGAACAACTTCAGAAAAAGAAGAGAGAAAATTTAGCCAACCCTATTCCAAAGTCAATTGACATTATGGGTAGCATTACTGTTTCTGATCTTGCAAGAAAGATGAATTTAAAATCTTCTGATTTGATTGCTAAATTAATGGCTTTGGGCGTAATGGTTACTATTAATGAAAAGATAGATTCTGATACTGCAACTATTTTAGTTGAAGAATATGGTTCAAAAGTTAATGTTGTCTCTATTTATGATGAAACGGTTATAGAAGAAGAAGTGGAAGATCAAAGCAAAAGAGTTGAAAAGCCTCCTGTTATTACAATAATGGGTCATGTTGATCATGGCAAAACCAAACTACTTTCTGTGCTTCAAAATATAGATATAAATCAAACAGAGTCCGGTGGTATTACTCAGCATATTGGAGCTTATACTATTGTTTATAATGATCGAGAAATAACATTTTTAGATACTCCTGGTCATGAAGCTTTTACTATGATGAGAAGTCGTGGGGCTCAAGTTACAGATATTGTTGTTCTTGTTGTGTCAGCAATTGATGGTGTTATGCCCCAAACCATTGAGGCTATCAATCATGCAAAAGAGGCAAATGTTCCAATTATTGTTGCTATAAATAAGATTGATTTACCAGATTCAAATCCCGATAAGATTAAACACCAGCTTTCAGAATACGGTTTAGTATCTGAGGATTGGGGGGGAGATACTATTTTTGTGATGATTTCTGCTCTTAAAAATATAGGAATTTCTGAACTACTTGATATGATTCTTTTACAGTCAGATATGATGTTGTTAAAGGCAAATCCATCCAAAAGAGCTATTGGAAAAGTGCTTGATGCCAAGATTGATTTGGGGCGCGGAATAGTTTGTTCTGTTATTATTGAGGATGGAACGCTTTATGTGGGAGATTCTTTTGTGGGTGGAGCGTGCTATGGTAAAGTTAAGGCATTAATTAGCGAAAAGGGTGTTTCTGTTAAGAGCGTTGGACCCGCTAAAGCCATTAGTGTTTTAGGATTTTCTTCAATGCCTCAAGCCGGGGATCCTTTTCAAGTAACTAAAACTGAAAAAGAAGCAAAATTGATCAGTTCTAAAAGACAAGATCTTAAAAAATATGAATCTTCCAAAAATGTAAAGAAAGTTACTATGTTGAATCTTTATGATTCAATTAAAGAAGGAGCGCTTAAAGAGCTTAAAATAATTTTAAAAGCAGATGTTCAAGGCTCAGTGGAAGCTTTAAAGAATTCTCTTGAAAAATTAACAAACGATGAGGTTCGAGTAAGAGTTGTGCATTCATCAGCAGGGGTAATAACCGAAACAGATATTAGCTTTGCTTCAGCAAGCGATGCTATTGTTATTGGATTTCATGTAAGGCCTACTGCAAAAGCTCAGGTACTAGCAGATCAGGAAAAAGTTGAGATTAGAAAGTACAATGTTATTTATGATGCTATAAATGATGTTAGGTCAGTTCTTGAAGGAATGCTTGAGCCAGATGTTGAGCAGCAGTTTATTGGCTTTGCTGAAGTGAGAGCTGTAATAAATGTTCCTAAAATAGGGGTAATAGCCGGTTGTTATGTTTCTCGGGGGCTAATAAAGCGAGATGCGATTACTAATGTAATGAGAGATGGTTTACAGATTCATTCCGGCAAAATTTCATCTTTAAAGCGATTTAAAGATGATGTTAAAGAAGTTGCTGAGCAATATGAGTGTGGTATTATGATTGATAATTATGCTAATATTAAAGAAGGAGATATAATTGAAGCATTTGAGGTAAAAAAGGTTAAAAAATCTTTTAAAACTTAGTATTGTTTTATTTATATGTGTTTATGTATAAGAATATTAAAAAGTTTAAACTTGAAAGTTTTATTGCTCAAGAAATCGGCAATTTAATAGTAAGTGGGGGGATTAAAGATCCCAGAATTCATTCATTTTTAACCGTGGTTAAAGTAGAATTTTCAAAAGATTTAATAAATGCTAAAGTGTTTATGGGCTCTATTAAGGAAGGTGCTTCTTTGGACAATGCAGTTAAAGCTTTAAATAATGCTAAGGGATTTATTCAAAGTCAAATTATTAAGCGAATTAAAGTTAGAAGCACTCCCAAATTATTATTTGTTAAGGATGATTCTCTTTCCAAATCATTTTATGTTAATAAGTTAATTGAAGGATTAAATACTACAAGAGAGAATTAAATTTGGAAAATGGATTCCTTTTAATTAATAAAGAACAAGGTAAAACTTCTTTTGAAACTCTTTTCCCTATAAAAAAATATTTTAATACAAATCGTGTTGGGCATGCTGGCACACTTGATAAATTTGCAAGTGGAATTTTGGTTTGTCTTGTGGGAAAATACACAAAGCTTTCAGGTTATTTTACTTCTTTAGATAAAGAGTATGTAGCAGAATTCAGATTTGGATTAGAAACAGATACCCTTGATCCGAATGGAAGAATAGTTAGTAAAACAGATTATATTCCTAATGTAGAGGATATAGATTTAAAGCTTAAAGATTTTGTAGGAGAGATTTATCAAAGTCCTCCTAGATTTTCTTCTGTTCATATTGATGGCAGCAGAGCCTATAAACTTGCTTTGAATGGAAAGTTTTTTGAAATTAAAAAACGAAAAGTCACTGTTTATAATATTCAAAGATTAAGTTATGATTTTAGTTCTTCTTTGCTTAGTTTGAAAATTAGCTGTTCAAAAGGTACTTATATTAGGAGTATTGCAAGAGATTTGGCATATTCTCTAAATTCTTGCGCGTATGTTAGTAATTTAAAAAGGACTAAAGTAGGTATGTTTAGATTAAAAGATTCCACATTGTGTGAAAATTTGAGTAAAGCTTCCTTAATTAGTCTAGAATCTTTAAAAAGTTTTGAAAAGGTTTACATTGATTCTAATAAGATAAATCTTGTTAAAAATGGTGTTTATTTTGAAATTGAAATCAATATTAATGAATTTAAAATTTTAAAATCCAGAGAAGAGAAAATATTAGCAGTAATTCAAGGAGTGGGTTTGAATAAATATAAATATGTCATTATATTTTAATTATAAATATATTATGACATTTTAATTTTATATTTGTTTTTTTAAACAATTTAATAATTTATTATTAAAAATAACCCGAAAAGGATAAATTGCTTTTGTTATTTTTAAGAAAAAATATTATAATCTATCGTAGTAGTTATTTTAAATTATGGCAAGAGGTTTGTTAGAGCTTTGCTATAATGGTATAGGAGTTGCTTTATGATAGATAAAAAGCAAAAGCAAAAAATAGTTTCTGAATTTGGAAAAAATGAAAGTGATACTGGTTCTGTTGGGGTTCAGATTGCACTTATTACAGGTAGAATAAAGTATTTAACTGAACATTTAAAGATAAATAAAAAAGATCATAGTTCAAAAAGAGGCTTGTTAAAGTTAGTAGGGCAAAGGCGAAGTTTATTGCGGTATTACCAGAAAAAAGATTTAGAAGCTTATAGGATGTTGATATCTAAACTTGGTCTTAGAAAATAAAAAGAGGTTGAATTTTGAGGAAAATATTAAAGTTGAAAATAGGCAGAGACGAGTTAGTGTTTGAGACCGGATTTATGGCTAAACAGGCTAATGGATCGGTTCTTGCAACTTATGGTGGATCTTCGGTTCTTGCAACTGTTTGTTGCTCGAGTAACGTGAGAGAAGATTTAGATTTTGTTCCGCTTTCTGTTGAATATAATGAGAAATATTATGCAGCCGGTAAAATTCCGGGAGGATTTATCAAAAGAGAAGGAAAGCCAAAGGATAAAGAAATACTTGTTTCCAGACTAATAGACAGGCCGATGAGACCTCTTTTTGATAAAAGATTTGGTCGAGAAATTCAAGTAATTCCTACAACTTTAGCTACAGATCAGCTTAATCCTCCTGATATTGTTGGAATGAATGCTGCTTTTACGGCAGTTTTTTTGTCAGATATTCCGTTTAATGGTCCAATTGCAGCTGTTAGAATGGTTTATTTGAATGGTAAGTTTATAGTAAACCCTTCGTTTGAAGAGATTCATGATTCTGATCTTGATATTGTTGTTGCCGGAAGTTTAAATGGAATTACTATGGTAGAAGGTGGTGCTAATGAGGTTGGTGAGGATATTTTGCTCTCAGCAATAGATGGTGCTCATGAATATATTAAGCAAATTTGTAATGCTCAAAAAGAATTTTTAGATATTGTAGGCAAGAAGGAAAAACTTCCTTTAGCTTTTGAAGAAAAAATATTTGAATTTAAAGATGAGCTTAGGGATTTTGTTTATGCTGATCTTAAAGAAGCTTGTTTTGTTAAGGGAAAGCTTAATAGAGATAAAGCCATAACTTTGCTGCGAAATAAATCTTATGAGTACTTTTCTTCTCTTGAGAAATTGACTGATAGCAATGAATCTCTTTTTCATAAGGCTTTTGATGATTTTGAGAAGGAGATTGTTAGAAGCTCTATTCTTAACGATAATATTAGAACAGATGGCAGAACTCCTAATGAGATAAGAGATATTATCTCAGAAGTTGATATTTTAAGTAGAACGCATGGATCTGCGCTTTTTACAAGGGGAGAGACGCAAGCTTTAGCGGTAACTACTCTTGGTACAAGCATTGATGAACAAATAATGGATGATATTGATGGCGATAAACGCCTTAATTTTATGCTCCACTACAATTTTCCCCCATTTTCAGTTGGTGAGACCGGTAGACTAATGACTGGCAGGCGCGAGATTGGCCATGGTCATTTAGCTCAAAGAGCTTTAGAATCAATGGTTCCTGGAAAAAATGATTTTCCTTATACCATTAGGGTAGTTTCTGAGGTTTTAGAGTCTAACGGATCTTCTTCAATGGCTACTGTTTGTGCTGGGAGCATGTCTTTAATGTCAGCAGGGGTTCCTGTTAAAGGGCAGGTTGCGGGGATAGCCATGGGGCTTATTAGCGAAGGGGATAAATATGTAGTTTTAAGTGATATTCTTGGAGAAGAAGATCATCTAGGTGATATGGACTTTAAAGTGGCCGGTACAAAAAATGGAATTACTGGATTTCAAATGGATATTAAGATTGAAAATGTTACTAAAGATTTAATGAGAGATGCTCTTGAGCAAGCAAGAATAGGTAGAATACATATATTATCTATTATGAATACTGTAATTTCTAATTCAAGAGTTGGTATATCTAAGTATGCTCCTAAAATTGTTCAACTTCAAATTGACATTGACAAGATATCTCTTGTGATAGGATCTACTGGAAAAACTGTTAAGGCTATAACAGATGAATTTGAAGTTAAGGTTCAAATTGAGCAGAATGGAAAAATCATTCTTTTCGGGGATGATGATTTTAAGATGCAAAAAGCTAAAGAAAGAATAGAGAGTATTGTAAGAGAGCCAAAGGTAGGCGAAATTTATGAAGGAACTGTCAAAAAGATTAATAGCTTTGGGGCTTTTATTGAACTTACTCCTGCAAAGGAAGGATTTTTAAGTACTCGTTTGAAACCCAGAGACAGTAAGTATGGTTCTGGAAGATTTGGGAATAGTAATAGATATTCTAGATTTGGTGGCGGTGGAGAGAATATAAGAGGTAATGCGGGGTTAGTTCGACCCCCAAAATTAGAAGAAGGTCAGCGAATTAAGGTCAAAATAATTGATATAGACAAGTTTGGAAAAATTGATCTTGAAATTGTTAGAGATAAAGATTATTAAAATAATATGAAATTTGTTTTGAATAATTTATTTAAAGGTTGTCTTATATGTTTTTTCTTGTTTTTTTCCTGCCTTACTACAGATAGATCTATTCAAGATTCTCATATTAGTGATATTGTAGAGAAGAAAAAAGAAGCAGTCATTATTGATGATAATAATGTTGTTCTTGGGAGTAATGAGGGTAAATTTAAAAGAGACTATTTGATAGGATTAAAAGATAATGAATCTTTTTTTCTTAGTGATGCTTTTTTAAAAGAAAATAATTTTTATTTTAAAAAAGCCAGGGAAAGTTATGCTAAAAAAAATATTGGCTTGACAAATTATTATTTGAATAAAATAGTAACTAATGAGAATCAGCACAGCAGAGAATTGCTAGCTAAAGCGAATTTGTTTTTTGGATATGTAAATTATGAGAATGGTTTTTATGATCTTTCCGAATATAATTTTGATCTATTTTTAAAAGACTATAAATATTCTCATGCTAGTTTAAGATTAGCTGAATTAAAATATCTTGTTAAAGAAAAATCTGATGCAATTTCTGCATTTAAAGAGATTAATGAATTTTCTATCTCAGGTTATGATAGAGAGATTTATGGCTTTTTAAGTAATAAACTTGGAGTAAGTCATTTAAACTTAGAGTCTTTAGGATTTCTTGACAACAGCGTTTTTGATACATTTGTCTTTAATGACAATATATTTGTAACTAATATATTGGGAGGGCTTTTAAGATATAATATTAAAAAAAATGATTGTAGAGTCTATCTTAAGGATAAAAAAAGCATTTTTTTAAATGGCATTAGGGGTTTTGCGGATTATAATGGAACAATTTATATTGGTGGTAAAAATGTTGTTTATTATATAGATGATGTTGATGGGGATTTAAAGCAAATAAATGTTCCCGGTAATGCTGATTTTAGCAATGTACAAGTTTTGCTTGCTGTTAAAAATGGAATATTTGTTGGCACTCTAAATTCTGGATTATGGTTTTATGATTTAAAAAATTGGAAAAATATACCGCTTGGATCTAATAAAATTTCTTCACTCTGCTTTGATAGTTTAAAAAATTTATTATTAGTTGGAACAGTTGACAAGGCTATTTATAGTGTTAATGTCGATAATTTGAAAAAGATTGAACATTTGGATTTTTTTAGCAAAAATGATAATGAAAAAAATATTAATTTTATAAAAGAATATAAAGATAGTTATTTTGTTGGAACATATGGTGGGGGTCTTTTTGAATTAAATTTAAATAAAAATAGTTACAAAAAGCACGTTATTGCCAATAATATTGATGTTAATTATTTTATGGATATGGAGATTAAAGATAAAAAGCTATTGTTTGCAACCTTTGATCATGGGTTATTGATTTATGATTCTGAAAATGACAACTGGGATTATTTTGGACCCAATAATGGGCTTCTTAATTTGAATTTAATAAAAGTTTCTAGATTTGAAAATTATGTCATACTGGGCACTATTAATAACGGTTTGGTTTTTGTAGATGAAAATATTAAAAAACAGTTATGAGTCTTACATAATTGCTGAATTTTTTAAATATTTTTTAATTACGTTTTTATTTTTCTTTTTCGTATTTTTTATAAATCAAATTTTATTCTTTATGAGAATACTTCTTCAAAATTATGTTCCCTTTTTTAAGGCTTTTATTTTTATTATATATTCTCTTCCTATGGTTATTGCGCTTTCTCCCCCTTTTGCTTCTTTGATTTCAGTAATTCTTACTATTCATAAATTCAAGCTTCACAATGAAATTTTAGCTTTTCGTTCAATTGGCATATCAATTTTTGATTTACTTGTCCCATTTTTTAAATTGGGAATAGTTATTGCTTTTGTATCTTTTATATCCAATGATATTTTACTTCCACTTGGATCTATTGGCAGATTAAAAATTTTTAATGAAATAAAAGAAGAAGTTCCCCATTTGGTATTAAAGCCTTATTCAAGCAAACAATATGGAGATTTGATTTTTGTTTCTGGTGAGAAATCGGAAAATGGTTATAAAAATGTAACTTTTTTTGATAACACTGGGCTTAAGGGTTTTGATAGAATATTTATGGCAAAAAATCTTGATATTAGAAAAGAAAATTTTCAAGTGTATTTTATTTTAAATGATGTTCTATCTATTGCCTTAACAGACAGTGAGAGTGGATTTTATGATTATTTTTATGCAGATAAGATGAAATATTCAATCGATCAGGTTACATTTAGTGATAGTTTTTTATTAAATTATGTAACTCCTTCACAAATGAGCATGAGAGATGTTATAAAATTAATTAAAAAGCAAAATAATTTAATTGCAGATTCAAATATAAAAAATAATCTAGAAGGAGACTTTTTAAGTTTAAATTTTTCAAATCTTTATTTAAATTATTTATACAATCAAAACTATTATGTGGATGAATCTTATGTTTTTGAAAATTTAAACTATATGTATAATTTAAATTTAAATTTCAAACCTTATCAAGATAGAAGCATGAAGCAAAATTTGGCTCTGTTTAATCTTGAATTTTATCAAAAAATTAGTTTACCACTTTCAGTTTTATTTTTTATTTTTTTAGCTTTTTCAATGGGAATGTATTCTAATAGAAAATATTCCATTATTCTTGAACTTGTAATTTCAATTATTGTTTGTGTTTTTTATTGGGTAATGTTTATTGGTGGAAAAGTTTATACTGTGCAGTATGCACCAAGTCCTATTATTGTTACTATTTTGCCTAATTTAATTTTAATTATTGCAGGAGCAATTCTCTTTTTGAGATTGTTAAAAAAATGAAAATAGATAAGCTTTTTATAAAAAGCATCATTCTTACTTTTTTGTCCATGAACCTGCTTTTCATGATTTTAATTATGCTTGGTGATTTGTTTGTTAATCTTCTTAACTATCTTGAAAAGAATATTGGCCTTAAGGATATTCTTTATATTTATTATTTATATTTGCCAAAGGCATTCTCAGATGGGGTGGCTTTATCTTTTCTTTTTGCTATTTCGAATCTTATTGGCAATCTTTCTATGAGAAATGAAATAATAGGTCTTTTTAGTTGTGGAGTTCCACTTACCAGGATATTAAAACCAATTATTTTAATTAGTATATTTATTTCAGTTGTTCTTTTCTTTTTTGATAATTATTTGGTAATAGATACTATAGCAAGAAGAGATGTTCTTATTAAGAATAGCATTGGCGACAGTAGATCTGGGGATAAAACTATAATAATAAGGGATTTTGCTAGAGAAATTTATAATATCAAATCTTATGATATTGATGAGAATACTTTTGCTAACTTGATGATTATAATTAAAGACAATAAAGATGAGTTTCAAACAAGGTACGATATAAATAAAGCCGAATGGAAAGATAATAAATGGAGGCTTTATGGTATTAGAGAGTTTGTTAAGGTTGGTAAAAAAATTAAGGAGAACGCCTACGATGTTCTTGATGGGACAGGAATTATTAAGCTGGCGCCCGATTACATAAGAACTGTGATGCTCTCATCAAAGGCGTTAAATTTTACTAAACTTATTAATTGGATAAGTTTTCTCAAAGCTGAACGTTTAAATTATTCTGATGCATTTTTTGATTTATTAAATAGGATATTCTTTTCATTTAGATTGATTCTTCTTAGCTTTACTGTTGGGTTTATTGCTCTTGCTCTTAAAAAAAATATTTTTATACTCAGCCTATTAAATAGCATTGCTTTTGCTGTTGTTTATGTTATTTCTATTGTAATTTTTAATTTTTTAGCGGATCTAGGCTATTTGCATATATATATAGCAAGTTCTTTTACAACTATATTTTTTTTGATTATCAATTTTTTTGTTTATAGGATTGTTAGGAAATAATATATATAATTATTTGGGATATTTATATGTTTAGTGTAATCAAGAATGATAAGCATTTTAATGCAAGGGTTGGATTTTTAAATCTTCCTCATGGTAGAGTAGATATTCCTTGTTTTATGCCAGTTGGTACTTTGGGGGCAATGAAAGGGTTAAAACATGCTGTTCTTGAGAAGTTAGAATGTAATTTGATGCTTGCAAATACTTATCATTTATATTTAAGGCTGGGAATTAAAACTGTTGAAAAATATGTTGGTCTTCATAATTTTACAATTTGGAATAAAAATTTTTTAACCGATTCGGGCGGATTTCGGGTGTTTTCTTTTTCTGATCTGAGAAAAATTGATCTAAAAGGTGTGCATTTTAAATCTCATATAGATGGATCGTACCATTATTTTACTTCCGAGGGAATATTTGCTATGCAAGAAATTTTTGGCAGTGATATTATTATGCCACTTGACATTTGCAGTTCTTATGGGATTGATTATAATGAAGCCAATTTATATACAAATATTACAACCAATTGGGCTAGCAGCACGTTCAAATCTTCTAAAAACAGAAAAGAGGGATACAACGGGCTTTTATTTTTAATAACTCAAGGAAATTTTTTTAAAGATTTAAGGAAAAGAAGTATCAATGATATATTGGAATTAGACAGCCCAGGTATTGCCATTGGAGGCATTTCTGTTGGAGAACCAAGGGAGAAATATTTAGAAATCCTTGAATATAGTTTTTTGTTGATACCAAAAGAAAAACCAAGGTATGTAATGGGTATTGGCACTCCCCATTACATACTTAATGCCATATATTATGGCATTGATATTTTTGATTGCTTTAATCCCGCAAGAATTACTAGGCATGGGTCTCTTTTGACAGATAATGGGATTATGTGCATTGGTAGAAAGGAGTATAAGGATGATACTTCTAAGGTAGAGAAAAATTGCATCTGTACTTTATGTAAAAGGTATTCAAGAGGATATTTAAGACATTTAATAAAATCGAAAGAGCTTTTTGGAATAGTTTTGGCAAGTGAACATAATATCCACTATATGTTTCGATTGATTTCAAAGATCAGAGCCGCAATTCTAAATGATGATTTTTTAAATTTTAGAACTTCATATTTAAAAAAGTATGAAGAGGAAAATTTCGATGAATAAATATGTTGTTTCTACAATTTTGGTCATGATTTCCACTTTTTTTTCAAGAATAATGGGCTTTGTAAAGATAAAGATTTTCTCTTATTATTTTGGTGCAAATCTTGATGCTGATATTTTTAACTATGTTTTCAATATTCCTAATAATTTGCGCAAAATTCTTTCAGAGGGCGCGATGACCTCGGCTTTTTTGCCTGAATTTACACATGAAAAAAACAAATCGCACGAAAAAGCTGTTTCTTTTTTCAGAACTGTCATAACCTTTAACATTATTTCTATTGGGTTAATTGTTTTAGTTATGATTATTTTTGCAAAGCCTATTATGTATTTTATATCTTATTATAGGGGAGAAAACTTAATTTTTGCAAGTTCTGTATTTGGTTATTTGGTATTATATATTTTACTAATAAGCCTATCATCAATCTTCGTGTCTGTTCTAAATTCATATAAAATTTTTTTCATTCCTTCGTTTTCGCCCATTATGCTTTCTTTTGGAATAATATTGAGCATATTCTTATTTTATGGTCGTTTTGGAATATATAGTGCTGTTATTGGCGTAATTTTTGGGGGGTTTTTACAATTTTTAATTCCGTTTGCAAATTGCCTTATGATTGGTTTTGCCTGGAAGCCAACATTTTATTTCAGAGAAAAAGTGTTTTTAAATTTTTTAACCAGATGGCTTCGTATGATTTTTGGATTTTCCATTTCAATTATTACTCAGCAGATTTCATTTGCATTAGCATCTACTCTTGAGATAGGAAGTGTTTCTATCCTTAGTAATGCTGTAGTTTATTATCAGCTTCCTGTAGGAATTTTTTATATTTCTATTGCAACAGTGATTTTCCCCAAAATGGCAGAGCATGCTGTTTTGGGGAATAATATAAAATTAAATGCCCTTTTAGTAGATGGAATTAAAATTTTATTGTTAATTTTTATTCCAGTGTCTTTTTTAATGTTTATTTGGTCTGATTATATTTTAAATTTATTTCTTATGGGAGGCAAGTTTTCTATTTATGATACTCAAAAAACAGCGAGTGTTTTGAAATGTTTTCTTTTAGGTCTGCTTTTTTATTCAATGTTTGGTTTTTTCCAAAAATATTATTTTTCTATTCGTGATGCAAAAACACCGTTTTATTTGAGTGTTTTATTTTCTATTCTTGATATTGCAATATCTGTTTTTGGTATTAATTATTATGGTTTGAACGCTTTAGCATTAGCTCAATCTATTTCTTTTATGATTTGTGTAATTGTTTTTTATTTTATAATATTGAAAAGAGGAGTTAAAATTGATTTAATTGAAATTTTATTTGTTCTTTTAAAGTCAATTATTACACTTTTTCCTTTATATGCAATTTATTTCTTTTTTGAAAAGTTTCAGTGGGATGTGGGGTTTAGTTTTAAAAATCTTTATTTTTTAATGGCAGCTGGAATTGTTAGTATTTTTGTTTTGTTTATTTGTTATTCTGTTTTAGGAATAAATAAGCTTTTTAGATATATTAGAAGGGATGCTTTATGAAATACTTTTATTTTTTATTTTTTTTACTTATTTTTAATGTGTATGCTCAAAATGTTAATTCTCCAGCTCTTCCTAGTCCGCCTTTGTTGCCCGAAATTACAGAAAATAAGCCTGTTGAGAGAGAAAATTCTTCTAAGGGAGAGAATTTTTCTAATGTTGGTTTAGATGGTAAGTATGTTAACGATACAATTCTTTATGGGCTTGATAGTCAAGTGACAAGCATTATAAAAGCTCTTAAAAAATCAAGCGATAGTCAATATAATTTTTCTCTTAAAAAAAGACTTGAGAAAACTTTTAATGCTGAGCTTAAAAGGGAAATACTTGAATTGTTTATTTCTCTTAAGTATTCGGGGGGCATTGATACAGCAAATTATATTCTTGAAAATTATGAGAGTAAAAGATATTCAAACGCTTTATTTGGCTTGGCAATTTCGTATCTTAAGGAGTTTGATGATAAAGAAAAATTAAAAAAAACTCTTATTGACATTCTTGAAAATAAAGAGGGCAATGTGGTATCTATTGCAGCTTATTATTTAGGAGAGCTTAATTCTCTTGAGTATTCTAAAAACATGATGGAAGTTTTTGAAAAATATTCTGGAAATGATGGGGCTAGAAGAGAAATACTTATTGCTCTTGGAAAAATGTCCGCTGTTGATTATCAGGATAGAATTTATGAAATTTCGCTAGATAATTACGAGGGCCCATCAATTAAGGCTGCTGCAATCGAAGCGTTGTCATATCTTGCTTCAGATAAAGTAACTGAAAATGCTGATTTGTATCTTCAGAGTAATAACAATAATTTAAATGTTAAATTAGCTATTATTGCTTCTTTGTCCAAAGATCCTTCTTTAAAGTCTAAAGAGATTTTACAAGGATTTTTAAGAGATTCTGATGATAATATTAGGTTTAAAGCTATTAATGCAATCAAAGGACATAGGGACTCTTCTGCAAAGGATATTTTGATTTATAAGCTTAAAAGCGATCCATCTCTTAAAGTTAGGGAGGCTTCTGCTAAGGCCTTAATTGATATGGATCTTGGGAATATTGAGATAAAAAACATTATGTTTGATTTTAAGATTGACAATAATTTTAAAATTTCAATGTTTAGTTACCTTTTAGATAAGGATTCTCTAAAAGCATTGTCAATTGCTTTAGAAATTGTTAATAAAGAAAATATTAATAGACCCTCAAATGTTTTAAGGGGCGTTGCTTCAATGTTGGCTGGTAAAAAGGGTAATTTTGATAATTTTTATTCTAAAATCATTGACAGCAAAAATATTGATTTAAGGCATTTAGCATTAAAAGGAGCTGTTTATAATAAATCTTCATCGCTTTCTGATAAGCTTAAAAAAATTAAAAGTGAAACGAACTCCGAATATATTAAAATGCTTTTAAAAGATTATTGATTATTAATAAACTATTAAGCATATTAGTATAAAATTTTTAAAATTTCTTTAGCTACTTCTGATTTTTCCATTTCTGGCAGTTCTTTTATGCTTTGTTTATTTATTATATAAACTTTGTTTAATTTTGAACCAAAATATTTAAGTTCATTTGCAATGATAAAGTCCAAGTTTTTCTTTTTTAATTTTTCTTTAGCTTTTTGAATTAAATTTTTAGAATTCTCAGCGCAAAATCCAATAACAATTTGGTTTTTAAGCTTATTGTGTCCTATGTGTTGGATTATGTCGGGATTTTTTACTAATTTTATATATAATCTATTGATTTTATTTTTTTTAATTTTACTATTGAAAATGTGTTTGGGTTTAAAATCGGCAACAGCTGCGGCTCCAATTATTATTTCAAATTTATTATATATTTTGAGAGCTTCCTTGTACATTTCCATTGCAGTTTTTATTTTTATAATGTTGACCCCTTCAGGATCATTTTCATTGGTTGGTCCTGTAATAATTGTAACTTGAGCTCCTAGTTTGACAGCCTCTTGTGCTAAGCAAAACCCCATTTTTCCCGTTGATGTATTTGAGAAATAGCGAATTGGATCTATTAATTCTTCAGTTCTGGATGCTGTTATAAGTATTTTTTTATTTTTTAGGTAGTCTTTTTGATTAAATTCATTCAATATTATTTTTATAATTTTGTCTTCATTTTTAAGGCGCCCTAAAGCATTTGATGAGCAAGCTAAAAATCCTTTATCAGGTTCAATGAATTTATAATTATAAGTTTTAAGCTTTTTTATATTTTCTTTTAAAATAGGGTTTGAATACATTATATTATTCATTGCTATTGCAAAATAAGTAGGAGCCGTGCTTGCAGATATTATTGTAGTTAATGCATCATCAGCAATTCCTGATGCAATTTTAGATATTGTGTTGTAGGTAGCAGGAATAACAAGAATTAGGTGTGCCCATTTTGCAATTTTTATATGCTCCACCTCATTGTGGTCTAAATCCCATAAATTAGTAATTATTTTGTTCTTAGAAATGGTTTCTAAAGTTAATGGAGTAATAAATTTAGTTGCATTTTGTGTCATTATAACTTTAACTTTGTATCCTAATTTAACTAAACTGGAAACTATGTAAACTGACTTGTAAGAGGCTATGCCCCCACATATACCAATTAATATATGTTTATTTTTATCCATATAATATATATTATATAATATACATTATATTTGAATTTATAAATTTTGATGTCCTTTTGTTAAGGTTGTTTTAAATGAGAAATGGGATTTTGTACGCTATATTATTGTATGTTTTTATGTTTGTATTGTGGTTTTGTTTTGCCTATTTTATTGACACATCAACTACTATATTTAATATTCCTTTGTGGTTTTTTTTGTCAGGAATTTTATTCCCCAGTATAATTTTTTTTTGGTTTGTTTTTTTATTTTAGTAATTAGTAAAACTTGATACATTATTGATATTTTTTTATTTTTAGATTTTCTTAAAAAAAGAAATAGAGGTAGGTTTTTGTTATTAAATAAATATTTTCTTGCAAATCGAAATATTAATTTTATTGTTATGGCTTTGTTATTTTCTTCTAGCTATATTAGTGCTAGTAGTTTTATTTCCGGTCCCTCTGCTGTTTATAAGTATGGATTATCTTTTATATTATTAGCTACCATACAAATTCCTACAACTTTAATTGTTTTTATTATTGTTGGTCAGAGATTAAATCGCGAATCAAAAAAAATTAATGCAATTAATATTATTGATTATATTAGGCATAGATATGAAAGTGATTTTTTGGCGTTAATGAGTGGATTTGTATTGATTTTTTTTTCAATGTTTTTGATTTCTGCCCAATTAATAGGTGGTGCCAAACTTATAGAAGTTTTTTGGGGTATTGATTACGTAGTTGGTCTTACTTTTTTTGCCTTCTTGGTTTTTATTTATGTATTTTTTGGCGGCTTTAAGGCAGTAGCTTATACGGATTTGATTCAAGGATTTTTAATGCTAGTTTCATCCGTTATTTTGTTTTCCAAGATGCTAGATTTGGGAGGGGGTATTAATAATTTATTCAAAACAGCAACGTCTAGCTTAGATAAAAGCCTTTTACTTCCTTCAAATGCTGACTTAAAGCCACAATATATAATTTCTTTTTGGATATTAATAGGAATAGGAATACTAGGGCAGCCTCAGATTATTAATAATTTTATAGCATTTAAAGATGAGAATGCTATAAAATTTTCTCTTCCCATTTCTACTTTTATTATTAGCTTTTTAATTGTTTTGATGCATTTAATAGGGTTTTTTGCTATTATTCTTTTTCCAGATTTAAGTCCAAATGATAAAGTTGTTTTAAATGTGGCTTTAAAAGTTTTAAATCCTTTTTCTTGTTTTATGTTTTTTATAGGTCTTTTATCTGCAATAATGTCTACAGTGGATTCAAATTTGCTATTAATAACATCTGTTTTAATAAAGTCAATATTTATTTATAAAGAAGATTTAAAAGAAGATGTAAAGATTGGCAGAATAATAATGATTTCTAATATTTTTTTTATTTTAATAATACTTATATTTTCTCTCTTTCCTCCCAATTTTTTATTCTTTATTAATATTTTTGCCTTTGGAGCTTTGGAAGTTTCGTTTTTCCCTATTATTGTTTTTGGACTTTATTTAAATTTTGTAAGCAAAATAGCGGCTTTTGCTTCTATGTTTTTAGGGTTAATATTTTATTTGTCCATTTTATTCTTTGGTTTAAATATTTGGTTTTTTCACCCCGTTTTTCCATCATTTTTTGTTTCTATATTTACATTTTTAGTAGTTAATTTTTTTTGTAAAAAAAATAGTAAGGTTTGTTAGGGGTATTTTTTGCGTTTGGATAAATATATTTTTTTAGAAGTGCTTGCTAATGATAATGGCAAGCGACTAGATTCAATTTTAATTAAAATTTTAAATTTTTCTAAAGCGAGTATAATAAAACATATTAGAAAAGGTGACATTAGGCTAAATGGTTTAAAATCACATTTTTCATGCAGAGTTTGCAAAGGTGATAAAATTTATTTGTACAAATCTTTAGCCCAAAATTTGAACTTAACCACGGATAAATGCTTTAAAAGCAATATTGATTTTCAATATATTCGAAAAAGAATAATTTATGAAGACAGTGACTTACTTGTTTTAGATAAGCAAAAAGGTATTTTAGTTCATGGAGGTAAAAATTCTCTTGATTTTTTAGTGAATTCTTATCTTTTAAGTCAAAATTTAAGATCCCTAAGCTTTAAGCCTTCGGCAGTTCACAGGCTTGACAGAAATACTTCTGGTATTATTATTTTTGCAAAAAATATAAATACTGCAAGAAAGCTAAGTGAGGCATTTAGTGGTGGATCTATAATTAAAAAATATTTTGCAATACTTTTAGGCGAGGTTAAGTCTCCTGTTGTTTATAAAAATCATTTATTTAGAAATAAAAGGTTGAGAAAAACTTTTGTTTTAGAAGATAAAAATTTTGTTAATGCAATTACAAAGGTTAATCCAATATTATCTTGCAAAAGAGCTACTCTTGTCGAGATTGTTATTGAAACAGGCTTTACCCATCAAATAAGGTCTCAGTGTTCCTTTAACAATCATCCTTTAATTAATGACAAGAAATATTGTAATAAATTCAAGAAAAGCGATTACTTTTTACATGCTTTTTTGGTAAAATTTAATGGAACATTCTTTAAAAAGAATGAATTTTGCTCTAAGCCTAGTTTAGATTTTTAAAGCAAGTAAAAGATATTTTTGATGTCTATGAATTTTCAGAATTTTTCAAGTGATTTTTTTTTAAAAAAAATATTAAGCAAGGTTAAAGACTTTGCAATTAGCATTAAGCATAAATTTGTTAGGGTTAAGGTGTATGCATTAGTAGGATCTGCTGGAACTGGCAAGAGCTTTAGATCGCATTTGGTAGCAGATAAATATTCAATACCTTTAATAATTGATGATGGTGTTTTAATTAAAAATATGAAAATTATTGCCGGAAGTTCTGCTAAGTTTGAAGATAATGTTTTTAAAGCGGTAAGGCGATCTGTATTTGAAGATGATGCTCATTGCAGAGAAATGCTTGAAGTGCTTGCAAAAGAAGAATTTAATAAAATATTAATATTAGGAACAAGTCTTAAAATGATAGATAAAATAATTTCAAAACTTTTGTTGCCAAATGTTTTTAAGATTATTTACATAACAGATGTTTCAACCAGGCAGGAAATAGAAAAAGCAAGAATTTCAAGGCAAATGGGGGAGCATGTTGTACCAGCAGCTGCTTTTGAAATAACGTCTATTAGGCCCAATTTGCTATTAAACTCAATTAAAGTTTTTTTTAAAAGCGGATGGTTCTTTGCTAGGAAGAAAAATTATATTCGATCTGTTGTAAGGCCCCATTTTTATGAAGAAGGGGTTTTATCTATTTCTAAGAGAGCTGTAAGGCAAATTATTGAACATTGTGTTTCTGAGTATGATAGAAATTATATTGTTTATGATCTTAAAATCAAAAAAGATGGAAACAATTACCTTTTTAAACTGTTTTTAAATATTCCTCTTGGAAATAACTTGCTTAATAATACAGAAATGCTTAGAACCTATATTATTACGAACGTACTTAAGTATACAATAATTAATATATTATCTATCGATATAGTTATACATAAATTTTATGACAAAAAAGATTATTTAGAAGAGAGCTATGAAGGTTGATTTTGACGATTTGAATAATATTTTTTTTGTAGGAATAAAGGGAAGTGGGGCTTGTTCTCTGGCTTGTTTTTTAAATTCAAAAGGGTATTGTGTAGAAGGGGTAGATGTTTCTGATAAATTTTATACCGATGAAATTTTAAGTAATAATAAAATATCTTATTATGATAATATTTATGAGTTTTCATTAAAACAGCTTGATAGGTCTTTTGATTTAATAGTATATTCTTCAGCCTATAATAAGGATGGTTTGCAAGTTTTACTTGAGGCAAAAGAATTAAATATACCTATTTTATCTTATCCTGAGGCTCTTGGAGAGCTTTCTAGAAAGTACTATAGCATTGGAATTGCAGGTTCTCATGGTAAAACTACCACTACGGCGTTTTTAGGTGTTCTTTTTAATAAATTAGGATTAAATCCCAATGTTATTGTGGGGTCAAGTGTTAAAGATTTTAAAGATAATTCTGCAATAGCAGGTATTAGCAATATTTTTATTGTTGAAACTTGTGAATATAAGAAACATTTTTTGAATTTTAGCCCTAATATGCTTATTTTAACCAATGTTGACTACGAGCATGTTGATTTTTTTAAAAATTATGAGGCTCTTGAAGAGGCTTTTTTACAGTATATTAATAATTTAAAGAAAAATGGAATATTGATAATTAATTCCGATGATAATAATTTGCTTAAAATTAAAAGGCAAATCAACAGAAAAGATATAAGTATTTTTAGCTATGGGTCTGGAGATTTATCTGATTTTCAAATAAGTAATATTGCAGTTAGGAGTGAATATTTTTGTTTTTCTTTTTTAGGCTTGTTAAATGTTGAGCTTAAGACTGTTTTATTTCATAATGTATTAAATTTTTCAGCAGCGCTTTTGGCTTTAAATCTTTTCTTAGAAAGTAATGGGAAATCAATTTTTGATTTTGAAGAAGCAATAAAGAGAATTGCAAAAAATTATAGCGGTATAAAAAGAAGGGTTGAAGTTGTTAAAGAGGAAAATGGAGTGATTTACATGGACGATTATGCTCATCATCCTAGGGAAATTAAAAATACTCTTTTTGGTATTAAAAATTTTTATAAGAATAAACGTATAATTTTGGATTTTATGCCTCATACCTTTACAAGAACAAAAGAATTTTTTGCCGATTTTGTTGAAGTTCTAAGTGCTGCCGATATATTAATTTTGCACAATATATATCTTTCAAATAGGGAAAATTTTAATCCAGATGAACTTTCTGTTAAATTGTTTTTAAATATTAAAAAAATAAATAAGAATACTTATTTTTTTAAGGATGTTAAAGACTCTATTAATTTTATAAAAAGTTTATTAATATCTGGAGACTTGTTTATTACAATGGGCGCTGGAAATAATTTTATTTTACACGATTTTCTGTAAGGGTGTTATATTGAAAAGCATGACGGGATTTTTTTATTTGGAAAAGATAATTGGTAACTATATGTTTAGTGTTAATTTGAAATCTTATAATGGAAAGTTTTTAGAATTTAAATTTAGGTTACCAGAAATTTTTTCTGGCTATGATCTTGATATAAGAAATTTGATTTCAAAATATATTAGCAGAGGCAATGTTTTTTTAAATGTAGGATATAAAGAATTGGTTCCTAGTGTGAATTTTACGATTAATCCCAATTATATTGAGGCTATTTCTAGGCTTAGAGATTCTTTGGCACATACCAATCTTAATATTAAAAACGAACTAAGTTTGGGCGATTTTTTATCATTAAAAGGAGCTTTGATAATTGATGAGGATAGTGAACATCAAGAAGAGATTTATGGGTTGTTTAAAGGTGTTCTAGAAGAAGCTTTATTACATTACAATAATGGAAGAAGTTTTGAAGGAGAAAATACCAAGTCAGACATAGTGTCAACCCTTGTGTTAATAGAGCGGGACCTTAAAATTGTTAAAGATGCTTGCAGTGATATAAATGTCAAATTATTTGCAAGTATTAAAGAAAATATTTCTAAATTAATGGATGAATTTAGAGATTTAAATATTGCAGAAGAGGCAGCTAAAATGGCAATTCGTCTAGACATTAATGAAGAGATCATGCGCTTAGATTCTCATATAGAAACTTTTTATAAAAATCTTGAATATGAGATATGTGGTAAAGCTCTTGAATTTATTTCTCAAGAAATGCACAGAGAAATAACAACCATGAGTAATAAGGCGGTTGATCTTGATATTAAGAATTTGATTTTGAATATGAAGTTAAATTTAGAAAAAATAAAAGAGCAAATAAGGAATGTTGAATGAAAATAGCACTTTCTGGTAAGAGTGGTTGTGGCAATACTACTGTAAGCGGGATGATTGCCAAACATTACGGTCTTGAGTTTATTAATTATACTTTTCATGATATTGCAAGAGAGCATAATATTCCTTTTTCAGAGTTTTATGAAAAAGAGATAATAGGCAGAAATGATTATTATTGGGATAAATACCTTGATAATAGATTGTCTGTGCTTTCTAGAAAAAATAATACAGTGCTTGCATCTCGTCTTGCTATTTGGATTTCTAAGAGTGCTGATTTAAAAATATATCTTTATGCTAAAATGGAAGTTAGAGCTGAGAGAATAATGACTAGAGAGGGGGGCATGTATTCTGACGTTTTAAGCAGTACTTTTATTAGAGATGAAAATGACAAAAAAAGATATTTAGCTATTTACAATATAGATATTGATGATTATTTTTCAGAGACCGATTTAGTGATTGATGTTACAAATATTAATCCAAATGAAGTTTTTGAATTAATTAGAGATGAAATTGATAAAAGAAACTTGAAAAAAAATAGCTAAACTTATTTAATATGTTTGGTTTATAAGGAGATTAAATGACTAAAGTGCCTTTAAAAAAAATACAAGATTTTGATGGAAATTTTTATGAACTTGTTGTTGCAACTATAATGCGCACTGAGCAAATTATAGACAATATTTCTTTAGCAGAACACGCTATTTTTGATGATAAAATATTAGGGCAAGCTTTTAATGACGTTTTGACTGGTAAATTTAGATATTCAATTGAAGGAAGATAGAGTAGTTTTTATTTTTGGCCCTACAGCTGTGGGCAAAAGCAATATTTTATTTCATTTTCCAAAAAATAAAGCAGAAATTATTAATGTTGACTCTATTCAAGTTTATAAAGAGTTTAATATAGCTTCTTCAAAGCCAAGTAAAAATTTAATGAAACATATAAAGCATCATTTAGTAGATTTTTTAGATCCCGAAAAGGATTATACTATTGGAATTTTTTACGAACAAGCTTTAAAAATAGTAAAAGAAATAAGACAGAAAAAAAAAATTCCTATATTTGTAGGAGGTACTGCTTTTTATTTTAAGCATTTAAAGGATGGATTTCCTTCAACACCCTTGGTTACTTCTAAAATAAGAATTTATGTAAACAATCTTTTAGAGCTTAAGGGTAAATCTTATCTTTTAAAAGAATTAAAAAATGTAGATCCCATCAGATTTAATATGTTAAATAAGAATGATATTTATCGCATTAAAAGATCGCTTGAGGTTTACTATCAAACAGGAATTCCTATTAGCCAATTTCAAAAAAAACAAAGTAGCGAATTTAAAAATATTGTGATTATAGGCCTTAAGAGATCTTTTGAAGATTTGAAAACCAGAATATCAATAAGAATTAATGAAATGCTTAATAGTGGACTACTTTCCGAGATTAAAGGTTTATTTAGCAAGGGTTACAATGAAAATACTCCGGCTTTTAAAGGAATAGGCTATAATGAGTTTTTGTTATGGAAAAGTAGACCTTGCTATGGTTTAAATGATATAATAGGTTTAATAAACAAAAATTCGTTTTTATATGCAAAAAGGCAAATGACCTTTTTTGCCAAAATTTCTGATGTTTTATGGCTTCATCCAGAGGATGATTTAGATAACATTTTGAATTTAATTTTTAAGGTTGATAAGGAGATTTAGGGAGTGCCTTGCGGAAGAAAAAGAAAATTAAAAAAAATTTCTACCCATAAAAGGAAGAAAAAAAGAAGAAAAAATAGACATAAGAAAAAAAATAAGTAATTTATTACATTGATCGGACTTTTGTCCGGTTATGTAGTAAAGCTATTTAGAATGATCAATTATTAAATTGTTGACTATATTGATGTCTTTGCTAAAGATGTATCTTTTAGTTCCCTTGTAATTGACTAGGATCCAATTTCCTTCAATTCCATAGCGCTCTGTTTTTTCTAGTGTTTTTTCAATTTTTACGACTTCGTCTTTTCTGAGTAGAATTGCGTAATCATAATCCAATTCGCTATTTTTCTTAGTGCTTTTACTAAGAAAAGCATAATCTTTTATTATTATGCCCATTTTATTGCTAAAGCCAAGAATGCTGCTTTTGGGCAAATCTAATTTTTGAATGAGAGGAATTTTGTTATTTTTATTGCAAGCTAAAAGAATTAAGGATATTAAATATAATGTTTTTGTATTCATAATTTCCCAGATTTTTTATATACTACTTTAGTGTGTTACTATAATAATATAGTATTTTTTAGAATTTTTAAGGATTGTTAATGAAGAAATATCTTTTTTTTATTTTATTTCTCATCTCTTCTAATAATTTAATTGTTTCTTATCCACTTTCTTTTGGTGGAGGTTTTTCTTATCAATTTACTAATTATACTGATAAAACAGGCGCCACTAAATTTGCTCCAAATTTTACCAGAGCAGATCATGGGATTAATTTGAATTTATTTTTTGATGCAAATTATGTACTTTTTGAAATGTCTTACAAAGAGGCTTTTGTTGTTACTCACAATGGGAGATATTTCTCGCTTGGGCTTTATGGAACATATCCAATGGTTTTCAAAGAGCAGGTTAGAATGCTTTTCCCATTAATTGGGTTTAAATATGCTTTTGATTTAAGCTCTAATAACTTCAATCTCTTTTTTTTAAGCATGGGGCTTGCTGCTGATCTTTTTATTCCCGATCTTGATGGTTTATATATTAGGCCTTTGTTTATGCTTTCTATTTCTCCATTTTCTAATTATAAAAATTTTTCTGGGTTAACAACTGAGATTATGCTTGGATTTAATATCGGTTGGAGATTTTTCAATTAGGAAGTTTTATTCCTAAATGAAATGGGACAGGTCTTTCCTGTCCAAAGATGTTTGCTGTGAAGTTTAATTTGTAAGGAGCGTTATTTGATTTTACAACAAGAGTGCTTGAGCCCCCCCCGTCTAGATTAATAGCGTTAGTCATGCCGTAGCTTAATGCAAAATCAATAGCTTCATTAAGAGAGGCCCCTTTGCTATTATTGACACCCCTTCCTTCTATTGTAACAAGAAATAAATGCTTGTTATTTTTATCAGTTCCTATTATTGTTCTTGGGTGCCTTGTTTCTTTAAAATTTTTTTTATACTTTCCGTTTTTGATTAAAACAAAAAATCCGCTAAATCCATAATCGCAGTTTTCTATTTCGTCTTCCTTGGGATTTAATATAATTTTGTTGTGCTTTATTACAATCTCTCCGTAGTTATTTATTTGTTTTGAAATCATTTTTTTATTATATATGTATAGTCCTTTTGGGAAAAACATGTTTTGTTTAACTTCGTATGGACTTGTGTTAATTGCAATGTCAACATTGTTAGAAATTAAGAAATGGCTTGTTGTTTGGCCTTTAAAGAAGTAATTATTTAGCTTTTTGTCGTAAATAGGTTTTGATATGGTAAATTTTAGATCTTTATTTTCAATTTTCACCAGAACATAATTGCTGTTTATGAAATAATCCCTAATAATTTTGTATTTGGATTTTTTGGTGATTGATTTGGACAGCATTAGTACTGATGAAATACTTAAAATCAATACTAGCAGTGTTAATATTTTTTTATTCATTTCTTTTTATTTTATAAGAATAAATGCTTTTGGGATAGTTTGTTAGTATTATGTTTTTAATTTTATTTGCTAATTTTTTATTTTTAAATTTTATAAGACTGAATATTTGATAAATTATTTTGACATCTATATTTTTTTCGTTATTTAAAATTTTTTTGATTTCTTCTTCATTAATATTATCTTCATTTATTCTTAATTTTAGCGAAATGATTTCGTTTTTTATTTTTTGATTTTTGATCTTTTTTTGGTTTATTTTTTTTAAAAAATCATTAGCTTCTTTATATTTTTTTATTTTTAGATAATATTTTGTAATTAGCAGATAATGTTGTTCTAAGTCAAAATTTTTAATTTTATTTATTGTTTCTAATTCTTTTGACAGGTTATTGGTTAAATCATAAAGCATATGTAGCTTTATTAAATTTTCTATATTTTCTTTATTATTACTCTGTAATTCAAAAGGAAAAATTAATAAAAATAATAAAACATAAAAAAAGGATAGCCAGTTCATAATTTATTATAAACTTCATTGCTGTTAACTTTGAATAATATTTGATTATTATATTTTATATTATAACAAGGCTTTCAAAGTTTAGTTTTTAAAAAAAGTAATTTAATTTTTTGTAAACCTTATTTATTAATTTTTTTATAAAATGTAACTTTTGTATGTATTCTTTGTTTTCTATAAGGCTTTTTATGCTTTCTATAGATTCTTCTATTGCCATTATGAAATTTTGTTTGGGTTTTAGTCTAAAATTTCCAGAATAATCTGTTTCCAACGATAAAAAAAGAGCGTTTTTTTTGGGGGGAAAGCTTATAAATTGCATTGTGCATTCTAAAAGATTTTTCATTTTTTCAGGTTCGTCAATGTTTACATTCTTTGTTTCATATTTTTTTATACAATGCCAATCTTTTCCCATGTTTTTGACTATTTCTATAGTTTCTAAAAATTTTTTGTTGTTAAAAACCGTTATATTTTTATGCATCAATTGTATTTTAATTTTTTTGAGATCTTCATTATTTTGATTGTTTAGTTCGTTTTTAAAAATTATTTCTTTTAGCGTTTCTAGGTTAATTTTTATTACATAAATGTTATTTTTGTATTCCGCTTTGAAAATTTTTTTCCCTATTTTGATTTCATTGATAATTTTTGTCTGCCCGGTATTTGTTATTTGGTTCTCTTTGCTAGATATGTCGTTATGTTTAAACTCTTCATTAAGGATAATGTCATCAATCCATTCTTTTTTTAAGACACCAATAGATCTTGCATACATTTTTGTAGTTTCTATAATTTCTCCTGCAACAAAATATTTCACAGAATCGGTGCTAATAAGTGATCCAGGATGAATTATTACGTTTTGAGCCTTGATGGTTTTATATTTCTTTTTTGAAGTTTTAAAGCAAATATAATCCCTCATTCCTCTCATTATTGATTTTAAATATCCTTCGTTGTCAAAAACACCTTTTTGTATTATTGGTATATTTAATTTGCTAATAATGTTTTCAAGCTGCATTTGCACATTTGCTATCTCTTCAAGTCCTTGTAGATCTAAATAATTTTCCTTTGTGAAAGCTTCTTTATTTAGAGCTTTTTTAAAATCTTCAAAGATATTAACAAACCCAATTAAATCTCCCATTGGATTTTTATATTTTAAGTGAGCTTGTCTAGCTTCCATTTCTTCATTTTGGGGTAGTAGAAAAATTCCACTTGTGGATAAAAATGATAGACCTATTGTGGTTTGATAGATCGCTTGTGGGTAATTTATCATTGCTTCGACTAATGCTCTTGAATGTGCTGGTATTAATGGGAATAGTATCATATATTTCCCAATTTCTGTAAGTTCGTTTTTATTGTTTATAGCATCCAGAGATTTTAATATTTTGCTTGCAGTTTGAATCGAATGCGTTGATGGTTTTGAGATAAAGTCAAAGTGGGTAAAATCTCTAATTCCAATATCTGCCATTCTCAACACTACCTCAGATAGGTCTGTTCTATATATTTCTTCTTTTTGATAATCTTCTCTTAATTGATAATCTTCTCTTTTGTAAAGTCTGTAGCAAGTTCCTTTTGAAAGTCTTCCTGCTCGACCAGCTCTTTGAGTTGCTGATGATTTTGAAATTGGAACTTCCTGGAGCGAATAGGTATGAGTTTTTGTTTGGAATTTATTTGTTTTAACTTTTCCACTATCTATTACTATTTTAATATTTTCAATTGTGATTGAAGTTTCTGCTATGTTTGTTGACACTATTATTTTTCTTTTATTTTTAGGAGTAGTCATAAATATTTGCTCTTGAGCTTCTTTGGGCATTCTGCCGTATAAAGGAAATATTATTAAATTTTTTTTTGAGTTTAATTCTTGTAATTCTTTTATAGTTTCTTTTATTTCTTTCTCTCCAGATAAAAATATAAGAATATCTCCCGCTTTTTTTTCTTTTATTACGTTTAAGACAATTTCTTTTATTTTTAATATCATTCCTTTTGATGTGTTTAAAAGAGGAGGATTGTATATTATTTGTACTGGGTAAGTGATAGTTTCAATACTAACAACCGGTGCATTATTAAAATATTTTGAAAATATTTTTGTGTTTATTGTAGCAGACGAAACTATGATTTTAAAATCATCCCTTTTCCTTGAAATGTCTTTGATAAGACCCAATATAAAATCAATGTTTAAACTTCTTTCGTGTGCTTCGTCTATTATTATTACATCATATTCATAAAGCAGTGTATCTTTTTTTAGCTCTTGCAGAAGCACTCCGTCAGTCATTAATTTGATTTTGGTTTTTGGGCTTGTAATTTCTTCAAATCTTATCTTATAGCCAACTTCTTCTCCAACATTTACGCCAATATGCTTGGCAATATATTCAGCTATTGATACTGTAGCTATTCTTCTTGGTTGAGTTACTCCAATTTTTCCTAATTTTGCAAAACCCGCTTCATATATTATTCTTGGTAGTTGGGTGGTTTTTCCGCTACCTGTTGGACTTTCTACAATTAAAACATTGTGGTTTTTTAGTACTTTAATTAATTCATCTTTGTATTTATAAATTGGGAGTTTGAAATCATTCATATTTATAACAAGCTGAATACATATTTCTCATTTATTTCTTCAAGATTAATGTTATCAGGTAAATCAATCTTCTTTCTTTTAATTTTAGCATAAAATTTGTCGTTTTTTTTGTAAATATATATTTTGTTGCCAATTTTGTTTTTAGAAAATGTGATTGTTTTAACGATTATACCCACTTTATTGGCTCTTTCGTTGAGTAGGCTGATGGCCTTGTCTAGTGTTATGTCATATGCTTTTAAATCTTTTTTTAGCGAGCAAGCAATGCTTCCGCTTTCAGTTTTAATATAATCCCCAAAAACACCAGTTGCAGCAATGATTTGTTCATTGGTTTGGGGATGTTTGCCAATTGGTTTTGGCAGTGAGAGCAATTTTAAAGCAAGCTCCAATGTTATGTTTTCAGGGTCAATTTTTTTAGTTGATGCTTTTTTTGCTTTTATTATTTTTAATTTTTTAGGTTTTCCTTTTTTTGTATATTCTTGAGGGGCATGGGTATCTTCTCCAAGTTGAACAATGTTTCCGTAAATTGTATTTTTAAAGATCACATTAAGTCCTGTTAAAGGATCAACCCCAAGTATATTGGGTTTTAGCTCTTTTTCATTTATTATTTTTTCTATTTCATCTTTTTTGTACAAATTTTCTAATGGAGTTTTTGCATTAATTGAGTAATTATGTCCTTTGAATATCAAATAAGGCCCATATTTACCAATGTTTATTGTGTAATTAATGCTATTTTTATTTTCTATTTTTTGACTTTCAATAACGGTTCTAAATTCAGAGGAATCAATTTTAGGCTCTAGTTGCATTACTGTATCTTTTAGTCCTTTTTTGCCATTATAAAATTTACTTAGATATTTTATTTTATCTAGTTTTCCTATTGCTATTTTGTCTAATTTTTCTTCCATATTAGAGGTGAAATTTAGTTCAATGAGTACTGGAAAATATTTCTCAAGAAGATTTATTACAGCAGCGCCTTTTATAGTTGGCATTAATGTGTTGTTAAGTTTGAATGCATATTCTCTTTCTAAAAGTGTTGATATAATTGTAGAATAGGTCGAGGGACGACCTATTCCTTCTTTTTCCATTTTTTGCACAAGAGACGCTTCTGTGTATCTAAATGGAGCCTTTGTTTCGTGCTCACTTGTTTTCATTTTAACTATGGAAAATGTATCTCCCTTTTTAATTAAGTCAAAATTTATGTTAAGATGTTCATCTTGTTCTTTAGTGTGTTTAAGAAATCCATCAAAAATTATTTTTGTAAAACTTGATCTGAAAATTAAGTTTTTATATTTAAAAGTCAGTTTTATATTTTCTTTTATTGCATCTTTCATTCCAGAAATAATGGTTCTATCCCATATTATTTTGTAAATTTCTTTAGCGGTTTTGCTTTCTATTTCTATGGTTTCATTTGGAATAAATATTTCAGAAGGCCTTATTGCCTCATGTGCATTTTGAGCCATTTTTTCTTTTTCATAAATTCTATCTTTTTCCTCTATATACTCTTTCCCATATTTATTTTTTATTATTTTTGTTATTTTATCTTTTGCAATTTTAGCAATATTATGAGAGTCTGTTCTCATATAGGTAATGTATCCGTGTTCGTAAAGTTTTTGAGCGTGTTGCATGATTTGCTTTGTTCCAATTTTAAGACGCTTATTTATTTCTTGTTGAAGTGTAGAGGTGGTAAATGGCTTTGGAGGAGGTATTTTTATTTTTTTAGTTTCTATTGAAATTAATTCAATTTTTTGTCCATTTTTTAATTCTTTTTCAAGCTCTATCATTAAATCTTGGGTTATTATTGTTGTTTTGGCAATATTTTTAAGTTTTCCAGTTTCATTTACAAAGTCTTTACCCTCTGCTATATTTTTGCCGTCAATTTCTTCTAATTTTGCTTCAAGCAACAAGTTTTTTTTCTCGTGTTTACATTGAAGTAAAATTGAATAATAATTTGCCTTTTTGAAATTTATTCTAGTTTTTTCTTTCTCTATTAATAATTTTAATCCAACAGATTGTACTCGCCCAGCAGAAAGTCCATAAGCTACTTTTTTCCAAAGTAGTGGAGAGATTGTATACCCGTATAGTCGGTCCAATATTCTTCTAGCTTCCCCGGCATTAACAAGGTTCATGTCTATATTTCTAGTATTTTTTAGTGATTCAGTTATTGCGGTTTCTGTGATTTCATGAAATATCATCCGTTTGTAGTTTTTGATTTTTAATACTTCTTTTAAGTGAAATGCTATAGTTTCTCCTTCTCTGTCTTGGTCGGTTGCAAGATATATTTCATTTATTGTTTTTACTAATTTTTTTAGTTTTGATACAATTGGTTTTTTATTGCTGGGAATAATGTAAATTGGATTAAATCCATTGTTATAATCTATAGAAATATTTGCCCATTCGTATTTTTTATATTCTTTTGGGATTTCTTTTGCGTTGTTTGGTAGATCTACTACATGTCCAATGCATGCTTCTACTAGAAATGATTCATCGAGAAACTTCTTTATTGTTTTGGCTTTTGTTGGCGATTCAACTATTATCAACTTTTTATTTTGCATAAATTCCCTATGTTTATATATTGTATTATAATATATAAATATAATTTAAGAATTAAAAAAAGTGAGAGTATTTTGTGAGCAATTATAAAATTCTGCATACTTCAGATTGGCACATTGGAAAAAAAATTGAAAATTTTTCAATTCTTAAGGAGCAGAAAAATTTTTTATATTTTCTTTTAGAATTTATTAAAAAAGAAAATATAGATCTTTTACTTGTTGCCGGGGATGTTTATGATTCCAAAAGGCCTGGGTTTGAAGAGCAAAGATTAGTGAATAATTTTTTTTATGAACTTTCTTTTACTTCTTGTAAATGGTGTGTGGTTATTTCTGGAAATCATGACAAAAAGGATTATTTGAGTATAAATAAAAAACTTCTCTCACGGTTTAATTTTTTTTTAATAACTGAATATGATTCTGATGAGCAAATAGTTTTATTAAAAGATAATGGAAATCTTAAGTTTATTGTTGTTTGTCTTCCGCATATAAATGAAAGGCTTATTTTAGGTCAAAATTTTGACAATATTTTTGGACTGGAAGATCAGTATTCCAGCAAACTATTTCTTGAAAATTTAGAAAATGCCTACAGAGAAAAAATATCAAATTTATCTAATTTTTTAGAAAACAAGTATAAAGGAATTCCTAAGATATTAATGGCGCATTCTTTTTTTGGCAGCAGTAAAAAGATTGACACCTTGGGAGGTAGTTATATTATCCCTTTTAATGTTTTTGGAAATGGTTTTTCTTATGTTGCTCTTGGGCATATTCATAAGTTCATGAAACTAAGAGATAATATTGTTTATTCAGGATCTCCTATGCAATATTCATTTAATGAGACCTGTGATAAATACATAAACGTTTTACATTTTAATGACAATAAATTAATCTTGCAAGAAGCATTTCCGGTGCCGATTTTCAATAAATTAATCTTTGCTAAAGGTTCTTTAAATGAAGTTCTTGATTTTTTGGCTAATTCCAAAAAAGAAGAGTCTTTTACTATTTATTTGAAAATTGAACTTAATGAGGCAGTTGATACTAGCGCTGAGGAGTCTATTTATGATTTAGCAAGGCTTAATTTTATGAATTTAGTTTCTATTTCCTATTCTTTACCCTCAAGTCAGGATTTGCAAGACGATTCCAACTTTATTGGAGAACTTGAAGTGCTTGAAATGGATGAAAAATATTTTTTTGAGAAAAAGTTGAGATGGGATTTTGAGAACGGTGTTATTAGGGATATCAAATTTAAGGAAGAAGAGCTTATTTCTCTTTTTAACGAGGTTTTAGCTAACGGATATTTGGGTGAATATGAGGATAAATAAGCTCATATTTAAAAATATTGCTTCTTATAAAGGCGAACATGAGTTGAATTTCGATACACTTCTTTTAAGACAATCGGGCATTTTTTTAATTTCTGGTAATACTGGATCAGGCAAAAGCACCATTTTAGATTGCATAACTTTGGCACTATATGCTCGTGTTTACAGACTTGGAAAAAAAATTGTAGATATTATATCAAAAGGCGAGACTAGCGCTTATGTTAAATTAACGTTTACTATTTCTGGGAAGATTTATGAATCTTTTGTTGAGCTTAATGTAAAAAATATAGAGACTCCTAAGAGCATGTTGCTTAATTGTTTTTTTGATAATAGGATTATAGAGGGTCGAACCGATGTTTTAGAGCATATTAAAAGTCTTTGTCGATTAGACTTTAACCAATTTTGTCAAACTGTAATTTTACCACAAGGCAATTTTCAAGAATTTTTAACGTCAACTCCCAAAGAGAAAGCTGCAATAATTGATAATATTTTTAATTTGAAAAAATATGATAATTTGGAATTTTATTTAAAAAGTGATTTTGAGCGCACAAAGTTTAATATAGATAAATTGTTGAATTCTGAATCTTATGAAAAATCAATTCTTGATTATGATGAGAGTGAGTGTAAATCCCTTAAAGGTTATTTGGATTTGGTTGATATTGATCGATTAGAAATTGATCTTGAAAATATTAGAAGAGCTATTTCTTTATGTAATCAGGCAATAGCGTCTAATGAGAGATATTTGGGCTTGGAAATTGAAATGTCTTCTCTAAACGATCAATTATCTTCTCAGATTAAATATTTAAATTCTTTAGAGAAGGATCATTCCCTTCAAAAGAAATTAAAAGAAAATTTGGATTTGGATCGAAAAGTTTATTTATGTTCAGATTTTTGGAGTTTGAAAAATTTAGTTGCTGTACAAGGCGAATTGTTTAATGATATTGGATTGCTTGATTTAGAACTTTCAAAAGTGATGAATAATTTAGAAGAAATTAAAGATTTGTATAGCAATGATTTTAATTTTAATTATGTTAAGGAGCTTTATAATAAAAATTGCAATCTTTTTAATTTAAAACTTGTTGAGAATGATTATCAAAGCTTGCTTTTAAGGAAAAATAGTCTTGAGGATGAAAAAAAAGAATTATTAAGATCTCAGAGCAAAAAAAATGATGAGATTAAAAGCATTTCTTCTGAGAAATCTAATTTTGATTTTGACAAATATGTTTACTATGAAGCATTAAAATTGTTCCAAACTTTTAATGATGAGTTGATTTCAAAATATAGAGATAGGCTAGAATTTTTATTAAAATCTACTGGCAAAGAAGATTTTAATAAAAATAAGGAAAAAAATATTATTAAGATTGACTTGTATAAAGAGTTGTTAAAATATCTTGATGATAAAAATTTTTCTATTGAGAGTGATAAAGAGAAGCTAAAATATATTGAGGCTGAATATAAAAATTATCAGCATAAAGATAAATTATCGCTTTGCAGTTTGAAAGAGCTTTACGCTTTAAATTCAAAGCTTCATTTGATACAAAATCAAATTGATGAGCTTAAATATCAGCTATCTTGTAGACAAGAAGAAATCTCTAAACAAGAGGTTAATGCTTTGGAGTTTGAAAAGAATAATGCTGAAATTTTAAGATTGATTGGAAAAAATTTATTTGACAAATACATAAATTATTTTGACAGAGAAAAAATTTTAGCATTTGAAAATAAATTAGAAAAGCTTGAACAATTTAAGGCTAAGAAAAAAGATTTAAAAATTGAAATTTCTTTGAAAAATAAAAATTTTGATCAAAATCTTTTAAAGATTAAGGATTTATTGTTAAAACTTAATTTAAATTTAAGTTTTAATGATTATTCTTCTTTGGAAAGGGAATTTAATGTTGTTTTGGCTAAGCAGAAAAGTGTGGAAAATGAATGGAATATGCTTGTTTTAAATCTTAAAAATTTAGAAGATTTAAAAATTAAAACCGAAACACAAATTAAATTTACAAAGGAATCTATATTGACTTTAAAAGCGAGATTAAATGAAGAGCAAAATAATTTTATTAATCTAATTTCAAATTTAAAAAATGTTTTTTTTAGTTCATTTTCTTTTGAATCAACAACTGACTTAGAGCAAATTAATAAGAATAGTCTGTCTTTTTTGCAAAAATTGAGTTTATCAATTAGTTCTAAGCTTGAATTTTTATCCAGAGATATTGAAAAGTATAAAATCAAGCTTTTAAATTTTCAAACTCTTCAAAAAAAGATTAATCAACAAAAAATTAATTTAGACTCGCTAAGGGGTGAATTAAATCTTGCTAAAGAAAGGAAAGATAAGCTAGATGTATTAAGGAAGGTCGTTATTAGATCTTCTGGATTGAAATATTATGTTCAAACTTTTTTAATTAATGATATTTTAAGACTGGCAAATGAAAAGTATTTAAGGTGGATTTTTCCTGATTTTGAGCTCAAAACGAACAAAGAGAGCAAAGAGTTTGATTTTTTAATTGAAGACAAAAAAGATGTTAATAAAATAAGAACGGTAAAAACTTTGTCTGGGGGTGAGAAATTTCTTGTGTCTTTAGCTTTGTCCTTAGCTTTATCTGATAAAATAAGGGATAGTGAGTTAAAAATAGAGGCTTTTTTTCTAGATGAAGGTTTTGGCAATCTTGATGAAGATACTTTGGCTCAAGTTATGCCTAAGCTTTCTAAGTTTCAAATGATGACTGGGCGACAAATTGGCATAATTTCCCATGTTTCTTATTTGAAGGAGATGATTAAAGCGCAAATAGTTATAAACAAGATTTCTAAAATTTCTTATATTGCTATAGAAAATTTATGATCATTTATGTACAATTAGGCCTTGAGGATAAATATGAAACATTATTTAGCGATTGATATTGGCGGGACTAGTACCAAATATTCGCTTTCAGATTCAAGCGGTGTTTTTTTTGATAAAAATGAAATAAGCACAGGTGCTACTTCTGACGAACAAGTAAATATTTTAGTTAATATTATTAATTCTTACAAAGAATCAAGTGATATTGCGGGAGTTGCAATTTGTATTCCTGGGTTTGTTGATCTTAAGGGAAATGTTCTTAGGGTAAATGCTATTTCTGGATTTGTTAATTATCCTTTAAAAGAGCGATTAGAATCTTTAACCGGAGTAAGTACAGAGATTGAAAATGATGCTAATTGTGTAGCCTTAGCAGAAAAATTTAAGGGTAATGCTATTGACTCTAATAATTTTATTGCTATAACTCTTGGCACAGGAATTGGTGCTGGAATTTTTGCAAATGGCAAGCTTTTAAGAGGAAATTCTTTTATGTCCGGAGAGGTTGGATTTATGATTACTGGAGGTATTAGCAACAATATTCCCTTTAATTGCAAATGGGAATCCATTGCGTCTGTTTCGGCTTTAAGAAAAAGAGTTGCTATGCGATTAGGAAAACCTTTAAAAGAGGTTTCAGGAGAATTTGTTTTTGATCTAGCTGAGAATGGGAATATTCATGCCAAAAATGAAGTTGATAGATTTTTTGAGAATTTGTCATTTGGTATTTTTAATTTAACTTTTATTTTGAATCCTGAAAAAATTTTGATCGGAGGAGGAATAAGCGCAAGACCCGATTTAATAGATAGAATATATGAAAAATTAGAAAATTTATGGTCTTTAGAAATGGCTTTTGATAATAATAATAATATAAAAAATCTTGTAGCACTTGAGCCTACTAAATTTAATAATGAATCTGGTAAAATTGGAGCTTTGTTTCATTATTTTACTTGCAAAAATCAAAATAATACCTCATTTTAGTGGAGTGGCAGAAATTTTAGGTTTGAATATTTGAAGCTAGTTTTTCTATAAGGCTTTCAACACTAGATTTTTGAATATTAAATTCTATTTCAACCGTATTTTGGTCTTTTATTGTGGTCTTTATGTGGCTTGATATTGTGAGGTTTGTCATGTTTGTCAAGACGGTTGGAATTAACTTTTTTGACAATATTTTTAGTATTGGTGGATTATTTGTTTTGATTAAGGATTTAAAAATATATTCTTCTTGATTTAAGCTGTTTATAGACAAAGTTCCACTGCTAAAGGGAATTAAATTTTTGCTGCTTACTATTTGGTTTGGGAGCAATAATGTTGGATCTTGAATCCAAAAAAACATTTCATTTTTTTCTATTTCCCCAATATATTTTGTTGTTAGCATATTATTGTCTTTTGCGGTTATATCTTTTTGGGTTATTGCAATGCTAGTTCTAGCTTTGTTTGGAATAATGTATATATTTGAATTTTTAAGTTTCCATTTTGGATTTGTAAATATATTGCCTATTGATTCTGTATTTCTATTTTTATGAATTCCCCAGAAAATATCTTTTGGGAAATTACCCATTATTAGTAGAGCAAAATCGTTATTTTCTTTTTTATAGCTAAAGTATAAATTGCTTATAAGCCCAAGAACTGATTTATATTTAGGGCTTAAAGAGTTATAAATAGACCTGTTTTTAATTAAATTTACATGGGCGTATAAATTTGCGCCAGGTAAAAGTTCCATTAAGTAATTTAGATTTTGTTTTGGAGGAGTGTAAGGCAGGCTTGCGCATCCCACTATGAGGCATGAAATGGTAATTATTTTTGTTAATGTTTTTAACATTTTTCAATTCCTATTAGTGTAAATATGTCATCGGCAAGGTTTATTTTTTTTTCTAGCTTACTTTTGTTTAATATGATATTTAAGGCTAATGTTTCAGTTTTAATGTATTTTTCAAATTTATTTAGCATTTCTTTCAAAGTTTCATTATTTTCTATGTATAAATTTATTCTATCGCTAACATCAAAATTTTTTTCTTTTCTTAAATTTTGTATTTGCCTTACAAATTCTCTTGTCAGCCCTTCCAAGTACAACTCTTTAGTGATTAGTGAGTCTATTCCTATTGTAATGGATTCTTCATTTATTACTTTTAAGTTCTCTTTTTCTTCTCTTTCTAATATTATATCATTTAATGATAAATAATGCTTTGCATTGGCTACTTTTATCTCGTAGGATGTTCCATTTATTATTTTTATTATGTCTTCATTTTTTAGCTTGCTAATTTCAGTAGATACCGCTTTCATATCTTTTCCAAGCTTTTTCCCAAGTTCTTTAAAGTTTGCTTTTGCTTTGTAAGTTATAAGCTCCTCTTCGTTAGCTTTTATTTTCATTTCTTTTGCATTTATTTCATCTAATATTATTTCTTGCATTTCCATTAGCATATTTTGTTCATTTTGATTTTTTGTGACGATATATATCGTACTAATAGGCATGCGTATTTTTATATTGTGCAATGATCTGAGTGATCTTGCCATTGAAGTTATTTTTCTTGCGAGATTTATTTTCTCTTCAATTGTTTTGTTAATGAAATTTTCATTTGCTTTTGGATAATCGTTAAGGTGTATTGATTGTTTGTCTTCATCAGTTTTTAAATTTTGATAAATCTCTTCTGTTATAAATGGAATAAAAGGTGCAAGTAAAATCATTAAAGTTTTGATTGCATAATATAATGTTTCGTAGGCATCATTTTTGTCTTTATCGTTTTCTGATTTCCAAAATCTTCGCCTTGATCTTCTTATGTACCAATTGTTTAATTTATCTATAAATTCAAGTAAAGATTCTATTGATTTTGTTAGATTGTATTTGTCTATTTCTGTATTTAGTATTTTTTTTAGACTTTCAAGTTCGCTTATGATCCATTTGTCAAGGTTATTGTTTTTAGCCAGGCTGAGATTTTTTGGAGGTTTGAATTTATCAATTATTGCATAAGTTGTGAAAAATGAATAAGCGTTCCAAATGGGTATTATTATATTTTTAAGAACGTCTCTTACTCCATTGTCGCTATATTTTAAATCATCAGCTTTAACTACAGGGCTCATTATTAAATAAAGCCTTAAAGCATCAGCTCCGAAGGTGTTTATTACTTGCATTGGGTCTGTATAATTTTTAAAGGATTTTGACATTTTTCTTCCATCGCTTGAAAGCACAAGTCCATTTACAATAACGTTTTTGAATGCTGTGTTTTCAAAAAGAGCAGTTCCCAGGATTGTAAGAGTATAAAACCATCCTCTTGTTTGATCTAGACCTTCTGCAATAAAGTCAGCAGGAAATATATTTTTAAAATTAATTTCATTTGTGAATGGATAATGGTTGCTTGCGTAAGGCATTGCTCCAGATTCAAACCAACAATCGAGAACCTCGCTTGTTCTGATAAATTTGCCACCGTCTTTGCTTGGCCAGGTTATTTTATCTATTTGGTCTTTATGTAAGTCTTCGATTTTTTGGCCAGATAGGTTTTCAAGCTCTTTTTTTGATCCAATGCAAATTTTTTTTCCTGTTTTTGAGCATATCCAAATTGGAATTGGATTTCCCCAAAATCTGTTTCTGCTTATTGCCCAATCTTTTGCATTTTCTAACCATTTTCCAAATCTTCCTTTTTTTAAATGGGCTGGCATCCAATTAATTTTTTCATTTACCTCTAAAAGTTTGGTTTTTATTTTTTCTACATTTACAAACCACGAACTTATTGGTCTGTAAATAATTGGGCAGTTTGTTCTATAACAAAATGGATACCTGTGTAGATAATTTTCTCTTTTGAATAAAAAATTGCGTAATTTTAGGTTTTCTATTATTTTTTTATCAGCATCTTTTACAAAAAGTCCTTTAAAATCTTTTACCTGATTTGTAAATTTACATTCAGCATCTAAGGGGTCTATTATATCGACATTTGTGTGTTTTTTGAGTATTCTGTAGTCTTCTTCTCCAAAAGGAGCAATATGAACAATTCCTGTTCCATCGTCAGTTGTAACATAATCAGCTGTGTGTACCTTGAAAGCCCCCTTATCTTTTTGTTCTAAAAAGTAGTTAAAAATAGGTTCATATTCTATGCCTTCAAGCTTGCTGCCTTTGAATTTTTCTATAATAGTATATGAATTTTCATCATCGTAATAGCTATTAAGCTTTTTTGATCCAAGTATTAAAATCTCTTCTTTTGTTTTGTCAAAAATTTTAGAATATTCTATTTCTTGTCCTACTGCAATTCCAAGGTTTGAGGGCAATGTCCAGGGGGTGGTTGTCCACACTAGTAAGTATTCGTTTTTATCTTTTATTTTAAATTTTATTGTTAATGATGGGTCATTGACTTCTTTATATTCTCCAAGATTCACTTCGAAATTTGAAAGCGGAGTTGCAAGCTTTGGGGAATAGGGTAGTACATAGTAACTTTCGTAGATTAAACCTTTTTCATAAAGATTTTTAAATACCCACCACACGGATTCCATGAAGCTTATATCCATGGTTTTGTAACCCTTTTCAAAATCTACCCATCGTCCAAGTCTCAAGATTATATTTTTCCATTCTTCTGTATATCTAAGTACTATTTTTCTGCATTCTTTGTTAAAATTTTCAATGCCATAATTTTCTATTTCGTATTTTCCAGAAATTCCCAATTTTTTTTCTACTTCGTATTCAACAGGTAGTCCGTGAGTATCCCATCCAAAATTTCTTTTAACATACTTGCCTTGCATTGTTTGATATCTTGGAATTATGTCTTTTATTGTGTTTGGAACAAAATGTCCAAAATGAGGAAGTCCTGTTGCAAAAGGCGGTCCGTCATAAAATGTAAATTCTTCACATCCTTCTCTCTGCTTTATTGATTTTTCAAAGATCTTATTGTCATTCCAAAATTTTAATATTTTTTCTTCTATTTTAGGAAAATTTGCCTTGTTTTCTACTTTTTTAAACATATTATAATTCCTCTTTATTCTATTATTATTTTTTCTTTTTCTAAATAAATCGTTATTTTATTTATGTTTTGATTTTCAGCTATTTTGGTGATAATATTTTCTTCTATTTTCCCCTTTATTGCAGCAATTACGCTTCTTGCTCCTGAATTTTTTTTATAGTATTTTGTGGTTATGAATTTGTCAACATCTTTTTTTATTTCTATCTCGATTCCTTTAGAGTGAAATTTTGTTTTAAGGGTGTTTAAGTAGTTTTTGCAAATTTCTTCTACATTTTCCTTTGTAAGGATATTTAGGATGATTTTTTTTTGAATTCTGTCTAAAAAGGATAATTTAAATCTTTTTTCAAGATCTTGGTTTATTTCTTCTTTAAAGCTTTTTGTTTCTAAGCTTTTTTGTTGATTTTTGTTGAATCCAATATTTTTTTCTCCAAGAAGCATTCTAGATCCAATGTTTGTAGTCATTATTATAATTGTGTTTTTAAATAGTATTTTATCTTCTTTGCTGTCAATAAGTTCTCCGTTTTCAAGCATTCGACTTATTAGGTTTAATACAGAGCTGTGGGCATTTTCAATATTTTCAAACAATATTAAAGTTTCAAATGAATGTCTTAATTTATTTGTCAGAATGCCTCCATCAGAGTAGCCTACGTATCCTGGATTTGTGCCAATTAATTTTGAAATAGAGTTTTCTTCTTTATAGTCTGACATATCTAGTTTTAATACTGAATTTTGATCTTTGATAATTTTTTTAGATATTTCATCAGTTAAAGCAGTTTTTCCACATCCACTTGATCCTATTAACAATATTGAAGTTAAAGGCTTAGAATCGTCATTAAGTCCAAGTTTGACTTTAATAATTTCTTTGATAAGTTCGCTTACCGCATGTTTTTGTCCGATCACCTTTTTATTTATTTCGCTTTCTATTTCTTTTAATTCTAAAATTTCTTCTTTAGTGTTATTTGCTGTTTTAATAGATAATATTTCATTTATTGCCTTTTGTATATCATCTGATGTTATGATGTTGTCTTTTGTAAGTTCTTCCTTTTTAATTGCGCCGGCAATGTCTATTATATCTATTGCTTTATCTGGAAATCTTTTATTTATTAGATATTTGGATGAAAGTTTTACTATATTTAAAAGCGCGCTTTTTTCATAGATCACTCCATGATAGTCTTCAAAATTTTTTGCAATATTTTCGATTATTTTTAGTGTATCTTTTTCATCAGGCTCTTTTACGGTAATTGTTTGGAATCTTCTGGCGAATGCTTTGTCTTTTGAAATATATTTTCGATATTCATTGTAAGTAGTTGCGCCAATAATTTGTATTTCAGCTCTAGAAAGTGATGGTTTTAGTATATTTGATGCATCAAGAGCTCCTTCAGAGTTTCCAGCTCCTATTAGAGTGTGTATTTCGTCAATAAATATGATTGTGTTTTTGTTTTTTTCAATATACTTAATTATATTATTTAAACGATCTTCAAACTCGCCTCTATATTTTGTTCCCGATACCAAGTTTGAAACCTTAAGCATTAGAATTGTTTTGTCTTGTAGTTTGCTACTTATTTTTTTTTGCACTATGCTTGATGCAAGGCCTTCAACTATTGCTGTTTTTCCCACACCAGGTTCGCCTATTAGCATTGCACTATTTTTATTTCTTCTCAAGAGTATATTTGTAAGAGTTTTAATCTCTGCTTCTCTTCCAACCAAGGGGTCTAATTTTTTGGCTTTTGCAAGTGCTGTTAAATTTTTGACATACTTTCCAATTTCAAAGTGCTCATTTTCAAGTCGTATTTCTTCATCAAATTCTTTGTAGGTTTCAATTAATCTTATTTTATTTTTTTCCATGTATTCTAATATATTTTGATCTTTAAAGTTAAAGCTAGATTTACTTAGTTTATGTTTTTTAAGAAGTTTTTTATTTTTTAATATTTGATAAAAAATTTCTTTTGCCCCTATTAAAGGTTTGGATTTAAATTCCTTTTTAGCTTCTTTTATGAGAGCAAAGATTTCTTTATTGATTTTGGGAATAATTATTTCGTTTTTTTCTATTAAAATTTTCTCTAATTTATCTATTTCAGATATAACTTCTTGTTTAATGTTTTTTAGAGTTTTGCTATCTATAAATTTTATTTCGGATTTTTTGGGAGTGGTAATTATAGACATTAATAAGTGCCAAATTGAAACCTCTTTATTTTTATTTTTTCTTGCAATTTCTTTTGAGTCTATTTCTACCAAATTTATTAAATTTTCTGTTATGTTAATATTTTTTTATCTCCATCTTTATTGCATTTATTATATCAAATATTTTATGTTTTTCCTTATACTCTAGTTTTACAGATATGTAAAATTTAATTTTCGGCTCTGTTCCAGAGGGTCTTACAATTATTGCAATTTCGTTTTCAAGTATAAATTTTATTGCGTTTATGGGGTATTTATATTCTTTAATTTCTGAAATTTCATTTTTAAAGTTAATCTTTTTAAGAGTTTTATAGTCTAATTTTTCAATTATTTTAATTCCTGCAAATTGTACTTTTTGTTCTTTTCTTAGTTTTAGCATTAACTTTTCTCTTTGAATTTCTCCATTGGCCCCCTCAAAGTTTTTTTCTATATTAAATTCTTCATAATATCCAAATTCTTTGTATATCTTTTCAAGATAATCCTTAATTGTTTGTTGTTTGGCTTTTAAGTCAAGTGCTAAAGAACAAATTCCTTTTATGGCTGAAAATGCATCCTTATCTCTAACCTTTCTTCCTATTAGATATCCATGACTTTCTTCGCATGCAAAAGCAAATTTTTTATTTGGTTCATTTTTTTCCATTTCATTAATTAAGCTTCCTATCCATTTAAATCCTGTGTAAGTTCTAAAAATTTGAGAACCATATTTTTTTGCAATTTTTTCTAGCATTGGTGTTGTTACAAACGATGATATTACAAATGTATTTTTAGGATTTTTTTCTTTTGAGAGTATATAGTTCATTAAAATGCATGATATTTGATTTCCGTTTAAGAATATCCATTCGTTTTGATCTTTAAATGCAATCCCTATTCTGTCGGCATCTGGATCTGTTGCAAGGGCAATGTCACAATCTTTTTTTTTTGCAAGCTCTATTACTTTAAGCATTGATGTTTGTTTTTCTGGATTAGGATAATTTATTGTTGGAAATTCAGGGTTTGGTAGTATTTGATTTTTTTCTAAAAAAAGCCGTATTTTGCTATTTGCAAAGAGTTTTTTTATTATGGTCCCACCGGTGCCATGTAATGCTGTGTAGGCTATTTTTAAGTTTGTTTCTTTGCTATTCTTTTCAAAATCAGGCAATTCTTTGTTTATTGCTTTCACATACTCTTCGTCTATTTCATTGCCAAGTTCTTTGATGATCCCTTTTTCAATGCCTTCTTTTATGGTAATTGTATTTATTATGTTTTTTGTATTTTTAATTTCATTAGTTATTAGTGTGTCATGAGGTGGTATTATTTGGATTCCACCTTTCCAATATGCTTTATATCCATTATATTCTTTTGAATTATGACTTGCTGTTATCATAACGCCAGCATCACAGTCAAATTTTCTTATTGTATAAGATAGTTGTGGGGAAGGTCTTAAACTTTTATATATATATGTTTCAAAATTATTTGAGGCAAAAATTTGAGCAGCATTGTAAGCAAATTCTTTTGAAAAATATCTTGAATCATAGCTTATTGCAACTTTAGGGTTTTTGTTTATTTTAAGTATGTAATTGCATATTCCTTGGCTTATTTTTTTTATATTATATGTGTTCATGTAACATGTTCCAGCTCCAATGATTCCCCTTATTCCAGCAGTGCCAAATTCTAGATCTTTGTAAAATCTATTTAAAATTTCTGTTGAATTATTTGTTTTTTGAATTTTTATTGCTTCTTCTTTAAAATGCATATCTTCTTCAAGAAGAATATAATTTTTCAATTTTCTTTTAGCTTCGATTTTTAGCATCAATATTTCCTTTTATTTTATTAAACAAAGATTAATTAAATTATATTGATTTATAATGAATTATATACTTGATATAGAATTTATTATCATATAATTTATAAGAATGTGTATTAAATTTTGGTCGTTAAATTAATGATAGATTTTTTTTTGAAGTCAGAATATCTTCCTGCTGGGGATCAGCCTAAGGCAATAAAAGAGATTGAAAATTCTATTTTGCTTGGAAATAAATATCAAACTTTAAAAGGTGTTACAGGCAGTGGAAAGACTTTTACAATTGCAAATATAATAAAAGATCTAAACAGGCCTGCCTTAGTTGTCAGTCACAACAAAACATTAGCAGCACAGCTTTATAGAGAGTTTAAAGATTTTTTTCCAAATAATGCTGTTGAGTATTTTGTTTCTTATTATGATTATTATCAGCCAGAATCTTATGTTCCTTCAAAAGATTTATTTATTGAAAAAGAAGCCACTATTAATACTGAGATAGAAATTAAGCGAATAAGAACGGTAACGTCTCTTGCTAAAAGACGAGATGTAATTGTTGTTGCAACCGTATCTTCAATTTATGCTCTTGGATCTCCAGATTTTTTCAAAAAATCAGCACGAGAATTTTTTGTAGGTCAAAAGATTTCTATTAAAGAAATATCAGATATTTTTGTAGAGCTTTATTATGAGAGAACTTTAATGAATCTAGAAAGAGATAAATTTTCGATTAAGGGAGATATTGTTGAAATTTGGCCTAGCAGTGAACATGGAGAGTTTGCTTATCGAATTTGTTTAGATTTTGATGAAATTGTTGAAATATATAGAGTTAGTTCATTTTCTAAAAAAAATTTAGGAGCTACAAATAGTTTTACTCTTTTTGCTAAATCTTATTTTGTAATTCCTTATGAAAATGTATTAGAAGCGATACCCAAAATATCTCATGATTTAAGTCTTCAATGTCAATATTTTAAAGACAATGGCAAACTTGTAGAAGCCGAGAGACTCAAACAGAGGGTAGAGTATGATTTGGAAATGCTTAGAGAAACAGGGTTTTGTTCGGGCATTGAAAATTATTCTAAATATTTGAGTGGAAGTACAATGGAAAGACCTTATTGTCTTTTTGATTTTTTTCCGAAAGATWACTTATTATTTGTAGATGAATCTCATGTTACATTGCCTCAATTTAGGGGAATGTATAATGGAGATCATTCTAGAAAATTAAATCTTGTTAACTTTGGGTTTAGACTTCCTGCAGCGCTTGAAAACAGACCTCTTAAATATGATGAATTTGAAGCATTAATTAATCAGGTTGTGTTTGTATCTGCAACCCCGGGTGTTGAAGAGAATGAGAAAAGTAGTGTGGTTGTTGACCAAATAATTCGTCCAACAGGTCTTGTTGATCCTGAAATTATTACTAGGCACTCTGATGGGCAAATGGAAGATCTTTACAGCGAAATTCAAAAAAGAGTGGCTCTTAAAGAGCGGGTTTTAATTACTACTTTGACAAAAAAAATGTCTGAGGATTTGACTGAATATTTGGTAAATCTTGGCGTAAGGGCAAAATATTTACATTCAGAGCTTGATACCCTTGAGAGAGTGGAAGTTATTTCGTTGCTTAGAAAATCTGAAATCGATGTTATTGTTGGGATTAACCTGCTTAGAGAGGGCTTAGATATTCCAGAAGTATCTCTTGTTGCAATATTAGATGCTGATAAGGTGGGATTTTTAAGATCTACTACTTCATTAATACAAACAATTGGTAGGGCTGCTAGAAATTCTAATGGACTTGTAATAATGTATTACGACAAAATTAGTTTAGCTATGCGGGAGGCAATTGAGGAGACTAATAGAAGACGTCAAATTCAGATTGATTATAATAAAAAAAATAATATTACTCCTAAGACAATTGTTAAAAAGATTCAAAATATTTTAGAAAAGGAACTTAATAATAAAAATAAAAATGTTGGCTATGATTTTGAAAAAATTATTTCGGGTGAGAGATTGTCTAAAAAAAAGCTTATTGATAAGCTTAAATTTGACTTAGAAGAAGCTGTTAATGATGAAAGATTTGAAGACGCAATTGTTTTAAGAGATAAAATAAAAGAGCTTAGTAGCAAAATTAGTATAGCTCGTAATAAAAAAAGAGAGGTGTAATTTTTGGAAAAAAGTTTGAAAAAAAAAATTATTGTCAGAGGAGCAAAAGAACATAATTTAAAAAATGTTGATGTAGATATTCCAAAAGATGGTTTAGTTGTAATATCTGGCAAGAGTGGCTCTGGCAAGTCTTCTCTGGCTTTTGATACTATTTTTGCAGAAGGGCAAAGAAGGTATATGGAATCTGTTTCAGCTTATGCAAGGCAGTTTTTAGGTGTAATGAAAAAACCCAATGTTGATTATATAGATGGACTTTCTCCTTCTATAGCTATTGAGCAGAGAACAATAAGCAATAATCCCCGCTCTACTGTTGGAACAATTACTGAGATTTATGATTACTATAGACTAATATTTGCAAAAATTGGTAAAGCATACTGTCCAAATGATGGTAGATTAATAGAAGAGCAATCTTTAGATAAAATAGTTAATACTATTTTAAGTTATTCTGAAGGATCCAAGGTTATACTTTTTGCACCAATTGTAAGGGGGTCTAAAGGCTCTCATAAAAAGGTTTTAGAAAAAATATTAAATCAAGGTTTTAATAGAGTTAGGATAAATTCTGAAGATTATTTAATAGAAGATGCACTTAATTTAAATTTACATAAAAATAAAAAACATACCATTGAAATTATAGTTGATAGGATTAAGCTTGGTAATAATGTTCGAGTTAGACTTGCGGAATCTATTGAGACTTCTCTTGCTGTTTCTAATGGATATTTAAGAGTGGAAATTGATAATGATTTGGAAAAAATAGACAAACTATTTACAGAGCACAACAGTTGTCCTTTGTGTGGATTTTCACTTCCTCTTATAGAACCCAGACTTTTTTCATTTAATAGTCCATTTGGTGCTTGCAGTGAGTGCTCTGGTCTTGGCGTTACACTTGAGTTTGATTTTGAGAGCATTTGTCCTGATACTAGTCTTTCTTTTAATGATGATGCTTTTCTTACGTTTAAGACAAGTTCATCTTGGTCTGTGGCTATTTTTAAAGGACTTGCTAAACATTATAATTTTGACTTAAATACTCCCATAAAAGACATTCCAGATAAAGTTCTTAAACAGATTTTATACGGCTCAAATGAAAAAATAGATTTTATTTACCAGTCCAAAGAAATGGAAGCAAAAGAGCTAGATGGAGGATTTCATTATTCTAAAACATTTGAAGGACTTTTGCCCCTTTTAAAAAGGCGATATCTTGCAACAGAATCAGAGAGTACTAAAATTTTTTACGAAAATTTGATGTCTAAAAAAATATGTAATTCATGCAAAGGTAAACGCCTAAGCGTTGGAGCTTTAACTGTGAAAATTAATGGAAAAGACATTCAAGATCTTACCAATTTGTCAGTATTTGATTCTTATGTATTTTTTGAAAACTTGCAGCTTGATATGGTGGACGAAAAAATATCTAAAGAAATTTTAAAGGAAATTAAAAGTAGGCTTAAATTTTTAATTGATGTTGGCCTTTCTTATTTATATTTAAATAGAATATCAGGTAGTCTATCTGGTGGCGAGGCTCAGCGTATTAGGCTTGCTACTCAAATAGGATCAGCACTTTCGGGTGTTATTTATGTTCTTGATGAGCCAAGTATTGGTCTTCATCAAAGAGATAATGAAAAATTAATCTCTACTCTTGTTAATCTTAAAAATCTTGGTAATACTGTAATTGTTGTTGAACATGATGAGCAAACTTTGCGTACTGCGGACTATATTATTGATATGGGTCCTGGTGCTGGAATTCTTGGAGGGGAAATAGTTGCAAAGGGAGCCTTGATTGATATTTTAAATAGCAAAAATAGTTTAACTGGTCAATATCTTAGCGGCAAGTTTAAAATAGATGTTCCAAGCTCTAGAAGAAAGGCAGATAAGGGAGAAATTTTGCTTTTGGGCTCTAATAAAAATAATCTTAAAAATATAGACTTAAGTATCCCTTTGGGAGTTTTTACCGTAATAACAGGTGTTTCTGGTAGCGGAAAAAGTACTTTACTTAACGAGGTGTTATATCCAGCTCTTGATAGTAGATTAAAGCTTAATGAAAAGTATTGTGATGGCTTTAAAGATATTGTTGGGTATGAAAAAATCGATAAAATTATTCAAATAAATCAAAAACCAATAGGGAGAACTTCAAGATCAAACCCAGCAACTTATGTTGGATTTTTTACAGAAATTAGGGAGCTTTTTGCCAAGCTTCCAGATGCAAAGTCAAGGGGTTTTAAAGCCGGCAGATTTTCTTTTAATGTTAAAGGTGGAAGGTGTGAGAAATGTCAAGGAGATGGGTATCTTAATATTCAAATGCATTTTTTACCAGATGTTTTTGTTCCTTGTGATTTATGTAAGGGTAAAAAATTCAATGAAGAAACTTTAGAAGTTAGATACAAAGGAAAAAATATACATGATGTTTTAGAGATGAGTGTTTTTGAGGCAAGTAAATTTTTTGAGAATGTCCCAAAAATTAGTCATTATTTAAAATTTTTAATTGAAGTTGGACTTGAATATATTAAATTAGGACAATCTGCAACAACTTTATCAGGAGGAGAAGCTCAGCGCATTAAGTTGGCTTTTGAGTTAAGTAAAAAGAGCACGGGTAAAACCTTTTATATTATTGATGAACCAACAACTGGGCTGCATTTTGATGACATAAAGAAGTTGTTAGAGGTTTTGCAGCGGTTAGTTTCCAATGGTAATACAGTTGTACTAATAGAGCATAATTTGGATGTAATTAAACAGGCAGATTATATAATAGATTTGGGTCCTGATGGTGGGTTGGCAGGGGGAAATATCGTTGTTTCTGGTATTCCTGAAGAGGTTGCAAAATGCGAGAATTCCTATACAGGAATGTTTTTAAAAAATCTTTTATAGTATTTTTAATTTTTTTAACATTTTCTAATGCAATTTTTGCCCAGACTATAGATGATGAAAATTCTAAAAAAAGGGATAAGCTAACTTTAAGTCAAAAATCTTATTTAAGAGAACTTGAGCTTTCAACCGATGAGGATTTAAAAAAATGGGCCTTAAAAGAGGGTTTAAAAGAAACAGATGTTTCAAAAATACGAGAATTGCTTTTAAAAAAGTTTGGAATAGATCCTGAGCTTTTTATCAAAGGAAAGGGACTTGCCGGATCTGGTAGATATAAAATAATCATTGAAACTGCAGATAATCTTGAAAATTTCACTTATGGACTTACTAAAGATGAAAGTATTATTTTTGAAGGAAGAGTTAATATCTTGGTTGAAGATATTAAAGAAAATAAAAAGCACAATATTAAAGGCGACAGAATAGTCCTTAATAAGAACTCTAAAAAACTTTATGCTATTGGAAATGTTGAATATATTCTTGATATGGATACCAATGAAAAGCTTTATTTTTATGGCAATGAATTTCTTGTCGATTTTGATTCTCAAAATTTTTTATTAAAAAATGGTATTCTTCAAAAAAAAATGCAAAAAAATCAAATAGATCATATTCTTTCGTTTGGAGGAAAGGTTTTAAAAAAGATAGACAATGATGTTACCATTTTGGAACAAGCTTTTGCAACAACTAGTAAAATTCCAGAGCCTTACTATTCAATCAAGGCTTCTAAAATATGGGCATTGCCCTCGGGAGATTTTGGGTTTTTAAATGCCATATTTTACATGGGAAGAGTTCCAGTATTTTATATTCCTTTTTTTTTCAGACCGGGAGATAGTTTGTTTTTTAATCCATCTTTAGGTCTAAATCCACGAAAAGGTTTTTCTGTTTTTAATACCGTTTATCTTTTTGGTAATAAATCTTCAAGTGAAGATTCTTCTTTTTTGGATTTTGATTTCAATTCTGTTTATAATTCGGGTAAAAAACCTTATATAAGAAATGGATATTTAACTTATTTTTTTGCAGAAAATTTAGCACCCAGTGTTAATAAAGATTATGTTAAGCTTATTTTTGACATTTATGCTAATCTGGGATTTTATTCTGGAATTGATTTTAATTTGGGCAATACTTTGGGGCATTTTAAAACTTTGGAAGGAAATTTTGGATTGGGTTTTACCAGGAATGTTTATAGTTACGATGGAGGATATTATCCTTTTGATAATAGGACTTTAAAACAATCTCTTTTTAGTTTTTCCAATCTTAACAAAGGAGATGTATTTGGGTTTGAAGTTCCTTTTAGATATTTATTTAAATTTAAAACAGAATTTCTTTTAAGTGATGCACTTTTCTCGGTTGTTTTAGAGCACTATTCTGACCCGTATGTTAATATTGATTTTAGAGATAGGATAGAAAGTGCTACATTTTTTTCTCTTTTAAATTTAGATAAAGATTCGGTTAAAGAGCAAACTAGCATTAGCACTTTTGATTGGAATTTATCTTCTTTTTATAAGCGAACATTTAATGACGGTTCGATTTTAGATTATAAATTAAATAATTTAGGTTTAAGTTTTAAATTGTCGGGCTATGAAAATCTTTATGTTAAATCTCCTTTAGAGAAACCAAAAGATGTTAATGATCCTACAAGAAAATGGTTTTATTTGGAGAGAATTTATGCTCCATATATTGATTTGAATTTTCAAAAAGATCTTTACAATAACCAATGGACATTTCCAGCTGATACTAAAGAAATGATAATGCGCCCAGAAATTAAAAATCTAGAAGATAAAGATAATGATAAAAAGAGTGTGAAGGAGAAAAATACTAAAAAAACAACAGAATTAACCAAAGATTTATATATTCCTCCAGAACCAATTACTTTAAAAAATATTGATCAATCCGATTCTTTTTTTATTAGGTTTGGCATTAATCCTTATTTAAGAAATAATGTTTTTTTTGATAATTATGGCATAACAAGTCCAAAGGACTTTAATTATGAAATAAAAAATTATTTATTTGATATAAAAAATAAAACGGATATAAAAATTCATGCTGATTTTTACAATCGTTTAATTACTTTTGAAAATTTATTATATCTTAATACTATTGAGTATAGTCCTTTAAATAAAGATTTTAAAGTTGAAGATAAAGATAAAAAAAGTGAGCACTCTATTATTAACCAAATAAATTTAAACTTGCTTCCTTTTATTAGATATCCTTTATTTTCTAGAAGTACTTTAAAGTTTGAAAATAAGGCTACTTTATATTCATTTAATAAAAAATATGATTCTGATGTAAAATCTTTGGTTAATAAGAATAGTAGTATTTTTTTATCTGATCCGGAAACTTTTTATCAAAGTTTAACAGCCTCTTTAATTTATGATTATGATTATTTTACTACTGAGCTTTCAGGTGAATTAAAAAATAGTTTTGAAGATATTAAAGCTTCTTCTGAGCTTAAACTTTCTTTAGATTTTCCTTATTTGCTACAAGAAGCTGGGATTGGAATTAAATATTATAAAAAGTTTAAAGAAGATGCTATGAAAAACTCTGGAATTTCTGCTGTTCAAAGTCCTTTGGAGCCTCAAAAACCATCATCGCCTTATAAAAATTTAGAAATGTCTCCTGCTTTGTATTATAAAATTGAGCCGAGATATTTGGATTATTTTAAATTTAGTTTTTTAGTCGCCTATGATCCTTTGATAAATAGAGTTTCTGAACTTTCTTTTAAGCTTAATGTTTTTGATTTTCAATTTTTGTTTGCTATGAAAGACGACTTTGAATATAATTATGATCCTTTAAAAGGAGATTTTTCCAAGATTGGTACTACAACCAAACTTGTTCCATATTCTTTAGATTCTAGTTACAAAAAGGAATTGTACGTTTTAACTTTTTTTGACAATAAGCTTTCTTTTACCTTGGGGGTAGATGTTGGTTGGAAAATAAATTTGCAGAAATTTACGGATAATGAACTTCGATCTGCATTGACTTTGAAGTTTAAATATACAGAATTTTTAGAAATTTACTTTTCTACTTTATCTATTAATACTAAGACTTTTAAATATTTTAAAGGGTATATGGACCAAATTGGTCTAGAACCTGTTAATTTCTTTGTTGATTTATCAAAATCTTTCAATTTCTTTAATTCTCAAGACAGAAAAGATTCACTTTTTAAAATTAAAAAATTTTCATCAGGCTTTAAATTCAATTTTTATGATTGGAAATTTGTTGGAGAATATAATTTAGAACCAGATTTATTAAGGGGATCTGATGGGATTTATTCTCCTATTTGGAGAAATAATTTTACAATTTATATTTCTTGGAACTTTTTTGCTCCTATAAAAGCGTCATTTGAAAACAACAAAGATACAAACTACGAGTTTATTATTAATAGAAAAACAAAAAAATAATAATGATTTTCATTTATTAGTAATATTAATTTTTGTAGTTCTTGTTATTAAAACATTTATTGTTTTTTTTGCTTCAATTCCTACTTTTGTTATGTTGAGCTTAAAAATAGACGGATATTTAATAGTTGAGCTTAAGTTATTGCTATTTTTGTTTTTAGAATGAATTTTTAGTGGATATACTTTAAATTTAAATGAAGTTTTAGGACCAATAAAAAACTCTCTGTATTTATTTTTATACCCTGTTTCATTGTTTATTGTAAGATCTTCTTTTTTTAAGACGATCTTATCGTTGTTAAGACTAGTGTTTTGCCAATTTATTTTTACTACGTCTAAGCTATTGTTTGTAATTTGAATATAAATATATTCATTTGTAGCTTTAATTACATCTATATTGATGTATTTAGAGGGAGATTCTAGAACTTTAAAATCAGTTTCATAATCATGGTTTATTTTTATTGTCGTACAACAATAAAAATAAACCATTGAAATCAGAAATATTGTTTTTATGTATTTTTTGACAATATTTCTACTTAGTTTTATGAAAACCAAGATCTGCAATATTTTCATTTCCTGGAATAAAAGAAATTTTTCCACCTTGTTCTTCAAATTTTTTCCTTAGTTCAGTTGTCTTTTTGATTAAATTAATAGTAATTTGTGTTAATTTTTTGCTATTATAGATTCCTTTTGACCAATAGTCAATTATTAATTTACTGTCCCCAAATATGTTTATTATATTTTCTTTTAATGCTATTTTGAGAGCTGTATATAGGGCAAGCAGTTCCCCAAAATTATTGCTAATTCCTTGAAAATTTTTGACATAATAATTTCCATATTCATTAATCAAGGATTTATCTAAGATTTTATCCAATATTGAAATTCTTTTTTCGTTTACAACTCTAATTTCTATGCCCTTTCCTCTTCCCGTTCCAGAATCAAAATATATTCCATTTGGGTGATGGTGAATTTTATTCTCATTATTAAATAGCCAATTTTGAGCTTGTTCTATTGTTTTGAAGCTTTTTATTTTATTGTTTTTTCCTTTAATAGCGGTTTTGCATTCTTCCCAGGATTTGAAAATAATTTTTTCATTGCTGTTAATCAAAATACAGGCATAATATTTGTTCATGGGTAGTATTAACTTCCTGAGCACCAGAGATTTGTAATGTTGCAAGCTCTCCCAAAAATTTTTTCTTTCGATTTTTTTAATTCTATTGCATCTACTATTTCTTTATTGTAACCAATGAATTTTTCTTTTAATGTTGGTTTAATGAGCCTTTTTGGAAGCACGCTTGGAAGTATTCCTGCAATCGTATAAGACATGTAAAAATTGTAAGCTGCTGCATTTATTTCTCCAGGAGTAATTATTCCCGAAATTTCGTAATTTCTTGATACATTAAGTCCTGCTATTTTATATATTCTATCAACCATTAAAGAGCAATAGGTTTTGTTGTGAATTTCTTCAAGATTGAATGAATCTGTCCATAAATTAGAGGATATTAATGGAACCATATATCCAAAGTTATTGTCAATGTATCTACTTCTTCCAAAATTAATAGCTTTTTGAATTGTTCTTATGTCTGTTATTGGTGAGAATATTTTTAATATTCTTGATTGTACGTATGTTGAAAGCTTTTCGTATCCTGAACCTTGAGTAGATGCTGTATCGAATTTGATTTGATTGCTTGTAATTATTGATTTTATATCAAAGCTATCAATTCCATTGAATGCAATTTTTTTAGTGGCTTCATATTTTTCTTCATCAAATATTCCCACATGTTGCCAAAAATAAAAAAATTCTGTCCAATCTATTTTTGGTTTTATTAGTATTATGTCGCCATTTGATAAAATAGATCTTAAATTTTTAGGAGTTATTTCAATGCCTGTATTTGGGTCTATTATTTTTGGTATTATATCGTATTTATTGTTATTATCGGAATCGGCAGTTGACCTTTTTCTTCTTCTGGGCGGGGATTGTTTTGAATAATACAGTTCATTGTGAAGATCTGAAATTTTTTGTTTTTCAATTATTGTTTTTATTTTGCTGTTTTCAACTTTTAAAAAGTGCATAAATTGTTCAAAATATTTTTTATCTTTTATTTTTAATAATTGATTTGCTATTATGTGCGGTGCAATATATTCTTTTCCATCTATTATTTCTTTTGTTATTGAGTTTATATTTTCTTGAGGAAAGAATGAGTTGATGTGACTTAATTGTATATATCCTAAATTTTTATCATGAAATGTTTGCTCAATTAAGTTTAAAATTTCTTTTTCCAGATGCATTTGTAGTTCTATTAGTTCTGTTAAATTTTCATTATCTGAATTTGTATGATTAAAATTTGTTTTTTTTTCAAAAGCAGTATCAATTTTAATTGTTAAATTTCCATTGACGCTACTTTGATCTATAAACTTTATCCATTCTGTTTCATTATTTAGATAATTTTTATAAGCATTTAGATAGTTTTTTATTTCTTCAAGTTTTTGAGGGCTTATTTTGATTTTTGCTGCTGTTTTTTTTATTAAAAAAGAATCATTGTTATTGTTTAAAATTTCTTGGATACTGGATATTGGTATTCGATATTCTACATTAGAAGGATTTTTTATTAAAGAGCTTTCTAGTAGTGTTTTTTGTGTTAATATGATTTCTGATGTGCTTAAATTTTTTGACTTATTATCTGCAATTAAGGCACAAGAGAATAATAAAGTGTGTGTAGTTAATATTAATAATATTAATCTATTAATATTCTTCATGATTAGTATTTTAGCATAATTTTTTGTTTATGTTTTTGATTTGAAGTTTTTTAGAACTTTTATTTTTTCAATTTTTTATATTTATATTATATTTTTAATATTATTAAAAATAGTTGATGTTTTTTAATATAAACTATAGTATTTTAATATATGACAATTTTCATAAAGGGGGAAATCGATGGAAGAAGAATATTTAAATCCAATAAATATATTTTCGGAAATAGGTCGTTTGAAAAAAGTTTTGCTTCATAGGCCAGGAGAAGAATTAGAAAATTTGACACCCTTGATTATGAAAAATTTTTTATTTGATGATATTCCTTATCTTAAAGTTGCAAGACAAGAGCATGAAGTTTTTGTAAATATTTTAAAAGATAATTCAGTTGAAATTGAGTATGTTGAGGATCTTGTTAGTGAAGTTCTTGCTTCTTCTGTAGCGCTCAAAAATAAATTTATATCTCAATTTATTCTGGAAGCAGAAATAAAAACAGATGGTGTAATTAATATTTTAAAAGATTATTTTTCTAATTTAACCGTTGATAATATGGTTTCTAAAATGATTTCCGGCGTTGCAAGAGAAGAGCTTAAAGATTGTGAATTTTCGCTTGATGATTGGGTTAATGGTTCAAGTCTTTTTGTTATTGATCCTATGCCCAATGTTTTATTTACCAGAGATCCTTTTGCCAGTATTGGCAATGGAATTACAATAAATAAAATGTATACCAAGGTTAGACGTAGAGAGACAATATTTGCAGAGTATATTTTTAAATATCATTCCGCTTACAAAGAAAATGTTCCAATTTGGTTTAATAGATGGGAAGAAACTTCTTTGGAAGGTGGGGATGAGTTTGTTTTAAATAAAGATCTTTTGGTTATTGGAATCTCAGAAAGAACAGAAGCGGGGTCTGTAGAAAAACTAGCTGCTAGTCTTTTTAAAAATAAGGCTCCATTTAGCACAATTTTGGCTTTTAAAATTCCAAAAAACAGAGCCTATATGCACTTAGACACAGTTTTTACCCAAATTGATTATAGCGTTTTTACAAGTTTTACAAGTGATGATATGTATTTCTCAATTTATGTTTTAACTTACAATTCAAATTCTAATAAAATTAATATTAAAAAAGAAAAAGCCAAGCTTAAAGATGTTTTGAGCTTTTATTTAGGCAGAAAAATTGACATAATAAAATGTGCGGGTGGAGATTTAATACATGGTGCAAGAGAACAATGGAATGATGGTGCTAATGTTTTGGCGATAGCTCCAGGAGAAGTAATTGCTTATTCTAGAAATCATGTAACTAATAAGCTGTTTGAAGAAAATGGTATTAAAGTTCACAGAATTCCGTCTAGCGAGCTTTCAAGGGGTCGTGGTGGGCCAAGATGCATGTCTATGTCTTTAGTAAGAGAGGATATTTAATATTTAAGCATGTTTAAGCATGAGTTAAATGAGTTTTTAAAAACTTGATTGTAAAGGTTGGTGGTTGATGTATAATTTACGAAATAGGAGCTTTTTAAATCTTTTAGATTTTACAAGCAAAGATATTAAATATTTACTTGATTTATCGATTAATTTAAAAAAGTCAAAATATGCAGGAATTGAAGTGCAAAAACTTAAAGGTAAAAATATAGTTATAATTTTCGAGAAAGATTCAACAAGGACCCGGTGTGCTTTTGAGATCGCAGCCTATGATCAAGGGGCAAATATTACTTATTTGGGATCTAAGGGTAATCAAATGGGCTCAAAAGAGTCTATGATAGATACCGCTAGAGTTTTGGGACGCATGTATGATGCTATTGGATTTAGAGGCTTTTCTCAACAGACTGTTGAATGTTTGGCGAATTATTCTAATGTTCCTGTTTACAATGGATTGACAGATATTTCTCACCCAACCCAAATACTAGCCGATTTAATGACAATAAAAGAACATAAGGGGAGTTTGAAAGGGATTAAAATAGTGTTTTGTGGCGATGGTAGGGGGAATGTTGCTAATTCTTTATTGAAAGGCTGTGCTATTATGGGGCTTGATTTTAGAATTTTTGCTCCCAAAGAGCTTTTTCCAGACCCCGATTTGACGCTTAAGGCTAGGTCTTTAGCCCTAGAGAGTGGGGGTAAAATTACAATTACAGATTCTAAAGAAGAGGCTGTTAAATGTGCTGATGTTGTGTATACAGACGTGTGGGTATCTATGGGGGAGAGTAATTGGGAAGATAGAATAAATCTTCTAAAGGCTTATCAGGTTAATAAAGAGATAATGTGCATGGCAAAAGATGATGCAATATTTATGCATTGCTTGCCTGCTTTTCATGACTTAAACACTGTGATTGGTAAGGATATTTTTGATAAATACGGACTTGATGGAATTGAAGTTACAGAAGAAATTTTTGAAAGTAAAAATTCAGTTGTTTTTGATGTGGCTGAAAATAGGGTGCATACCATTAAAGCTATTATGGTATCAACTTTGGGATAACAGTATTTTTTATGTGAAATTAAATTTATGAAATTATTTAGGAGAAACGTTATGATCAAAATGCCAAGTAGTTTTACAATAATATTTTCTTTAATTGTATTTGTTACCATTTTAACGTATGTGATTCCTGCCGGTAAGTTTGATAAAGAATTTAAGCAAATGGGTGATGGATCTAAAAGGGAAATAATTGTTGCTGGAACTTATCAATATGTAGATCGAGGCTCTAGGGGATTTTTACATCCTATTATGACTATTTTAACCGCAATGTCAAAGGGGATGGAACATGCAGTTGAAGTTATTGTTTTTGTTTTAATTGTTGGGGGTGCTTATGGGATTATTATGAAAACTGGAGCAATAGATGTGGGAATTTATTTTTTAATCAAGAAGTTGGGGCACAAAGATAAGTTGCTTATTCCTTTGTTAATGTTTATTTTTTCAATTGGTGGAACTGTAACCGGAATGAGTGAAGAGACCCTTCCTTTTTATTTTGTTATGATTCCCTTGATAGTAGCTTTGGGTTATGATAGTCTTGTTGGAGCGGCTATTATTGCTTTAGGAGCTGGAGTGGGAACTATGGCTTCTACTGTAAATCCATTTGCGACAGGAATTGCATCTGCAATAGCTTCTATTAGCTTGCAGGATGGATTTTATTTTAGAATTGTTCTTTATTTTGTATCAGTATTGGCTGCTATAACCTATGTTTGTGTTTATGCGTCTAAAATTAAAAAGGATCCCTCAAAATCGCTTGTGTATTCTCAAAAAGATGAACATTATCAATATTTTGTTAAAAAAGATGGACTTTCTACCGGAGATAATGCTCAGAATGCTCTTGAGTTTACTTTTGCTCATAAATTAGTTTTACTTTTATTTGGATTTATGATATTGATTTTGATATTTAGCATTGTTAATCTTGGTTGGTGGATGCAAGAAATGACAATGTTGTATCTTGGAGTTGCTATTATATCGGCTTTTATTTGTAAATTAGGTGAAACTGAAATGTGGGATGCGTTTGTGAAAGGTTCTGAAAGTCTGCTAACCGCTGCTCTTGTTATTGGACTTGCTAGAGGTGTTATGATAGTATGTGATGATGGGTTGATTACAGATACTATGTTAAATGCTGCTACTAATTTTTTATACAATCTTCCAAGACCCCTTTTTATCATATTGAATGAAATTATTCAAATATTTATAGGATTTGTTGTTCCATCTTCATCAGGACATGCTAGTCTCACTATGCCAATAATGGCTCCTCTTGCCGATTTTTTGTCAATTCCAAGAGCTTCAGTTGTTATTGCCATGCAGACTGCATCTGGGCTTATTAATTTGATAACACCTACCAGCGGAGTTATAATGGCTGTATTGGGGATATCCAGATTGAGTTATGGTACGTGGTTTAAGTTTGTTTTACCATTATTTATGATTGAGTTTTTTATCTCTATTTTAGTTATTATAGCTAACATTTATTTAAGTTTTTAGGGCTTTGGGTTATTTCTTTTCTATTGTAGAAAACTAGTTTATAAAAAATAGAAATATTCTTAAAAAAAGTAGAAGGCTTGATTTATAAAGAATACAAATATATCAAGGCAAGATACATTTTTATAATAGTATAAAAGTTCTTATAAATAAAAGATTAGAACCTTTTTTAAGAGAAATATTATTTTCGACAAGTTCTTTTAAAGTTTAGGCTTTTAGAAATTTAAAGAATTTATTACCTTGTTTGATAGGATTAGAACAGAGGGTAATATTTTATTTAAACTTTAGTTTGTTTGATTGCAATCTGTAATGCCTTTTATTGTATTGCTAAATAGCAGCGTTTTAAAATAGAAATTATAAAGAATTTTTACGTATATTCAATAAATAAAAAAAGTTAGATACAATTTACTTTTACAAGTGACCAAGTATGTTTTAGGTTTGTATTAATGCATGGTTTTAGATTATGTTTATCTATAAATTTTTTAAAATATTGAAAAATTCTTTTATAGAGATACTAAATATAGTCATTTTTGAGCTCTGTTTAGTAAACATATTTTTAATAAAAAAGATTTTTTAACTATCAAGCTTTTCGTTATTTAAATAAAATTATAAAAAAGTCTTCCTTTAACAGAAGACTTTGATTTTAAGTTATTAGCCTTTAAAATATATTTTTTTATTTACTCGTCTCTAAAAAATCATATAATCTATCGCCACTAGAAAAGATTTTGCTCTTTGAAGAATCTAGAAAAGATTTTACTTCTTCAAGAAGCTGTTTTACATCTTCCTTTATTTTCATTGCTTCAAGTATCCTAAAAGAAGAAGTACTTAATTGGTTTAAAGCATCCTCTGCCTCATTTTTTGCCTGTATTGCTAAATTACTATGTGTTCTTCTTGCCCACCATGGCCGATTTTTACGTTTGTTATTTAATCTTTCAGTAATAGCAGCTTTTAAAGTTTCTTTGGCTTTCTCAAAAAAGTATTTTGCAGATGCTCTCTCGCTAAGTCCACTATTTAATTGAGTATGAAGATTTTCAATATCGCCTCTTTTTTCTAATAACTGATTGAACAACTTAATTAGAGCCTGTTTTTCTATCTTATTCTTAATTTCTCTCTTCTTATATTCTTTTTCTTTAGTGGTCTTTCTTTTTTTTATATAGCTATTTATCCTTCCTGCAACATGCACCTCTGCTTGTATTAAATCTGCAAGTTCTAAGATTTCTTTATAAACATTATTAAAACTAGATTCTAATTGCGCAGATTCATTTTTAAGTTTATTTTCATCATCAACTAATTTAGCAAATTCAAGACTCCCATCGCTAATTGCCTTCTCTGCCTTCTTTTCTTCATCAGTATTTGGAACCAACTCTTCTTCTTTTATCTCTATTTCTTCTTGAAGATAATATGGGAAATTACTCTCTACATTAATAGGTGCTACAGAAGCAGCCTGCACCATTTGTTTTTCTTTTTTTTCTATATGTTTTTCAACAATTTCTTTATTATCTGCTTGAATTTTCTCTAAAAATCCTAAAATTTTCACGTTCTTGTCTTGCATTTTTTTACGAGTTAATTCATTGGGGTCACTTGTATTACATGATAATAAACTTATTAGCATTATCATGTAAATTGATAAATTTTTTTTTTTCATATTTTCTCTCCTACTAGAATCTTTATAAATTCATAGTTGTTTAATGCAAATATATTTCTATTTCTATAAAATACAATTTTTCCATATCGTTAATTTTTTGTTTTAATTTTTTATATTTTTGACTATGTAACTTATAAAGTTTTTATAAGTTACTAATAATTCTTAATAAATCATTTTTATTTTTATTGTGTAATTAGTAGATGTTATAATGAAGGGTATGTGCAAATGTATATATTCTTTAAAACTATTTATAGAAACAAAACCATCTTGTTGCTTAATTTGATTTTCTTTAACATTTTTAGCTTTAAAAAGCCTCTTTCATATTGAATTAGACTTTTAAGTCTATAAACATCCTCTTTAATAAGAGTTTTTTAGCTTACTATACCCCCTTTTAAAACGATTCACCAAGAATACCCTATTTTTTCTTCACCCAATATGTTTGATTGATTATTTGATTGAGTCTTATTTAAATTAATTTAAATAAAATGAAAAAAATAATAAAATAAGTATATGGTGTTTATAGCTTTGCCTTTTATTAAATATTTTAAATCTAAGTCTTTGATATAATTTAAAGTTAATTTATGTTATTTTAGCTATTATATTTTTATTATCAGTTTTAATAAAAATAGCTTTACATATTTATTACTATAATAATATTTTTGGTAATTTTAATTTCTATTTATTTTAATAATTTAGAATTTTTTTAAAGAAAAAATGTGGATTCAAAAGTTTTAGTAGCCATTAATTTTTATTAATAGCATATTATCTTGTACATTTTCATTTTTAGTACTAGCCATATGCTCAATAATTGTATAGGTTCTATAAATGTATTTGTTTTATTAATACTTATTTTATGCATTATCTATTGTTGTGACATGTAAATTTAAAAATAATATAAAAAGCCAAGCTATAGGGTTTGAAAAGTTGTAGGGGGGATCGTGTTGATTGGAATTCTTTATTACCATTATTTAAAAACGCCAATAAAAAAAGATTTTAGGGGGTTGTTTTTAAGCTTGGGATTCTTATATTGTATTTTTGTATTATAGATCTTGAGTTTGTTGGGGTTTTGCCTTATTTTTTTATTTATAAGTTTGGAGAGTTTTATTTTAGTTTTTTTGGTAAATGGAGATAAATTTTAAAAATAAATTAAATATAATATATTAATTTAGTAAAATTATGAGTGCTAATAAAGTTTATAAATATAGAATATATTCTAACACTAATCAAATTTTTTTAAAAAGTATTTAGATGTGTAAGATTTTTGTATAGCAAAATGTTAAGTGATAGAAGAGATTATTATGAAAAGAATAAAAAAATCTTAATATTAAGCCAAGTAAGTATAAAAATAAATTTTCATTCTTAAAGGAAGTTTATAGTTTTACTCTTTGTAATTTCTAAACTTGACTTAAACTCTTTGCCTTTAGCATACTGAGCAACTTTTATATTAATATTTTTATTATTAAGATCTTCTCTAAATCTATATCTTCTTCTTTAGTAAATTTGTATTTTGGGTATAGGTTTAAATCAGAGCATTTTGTTTTTTTAAGGCATTCTTTAATTTAAGGCAATATTTTTTTTAGAATAATTGAGTTTATAGTAAATTTCAGTTCCAGAATTTACTACCAAATTTTTATGGTAGTTGTTTGTGACTTTTAGTTCTTTTGCTAATTTATAAAGATATTTTTGCATTGGTTTTAGCTTAATGAGAGTTTAACCATTCCTTTTAAGGTTTTCATTAAAACAATGTAGTATGTTGTTCTTATATATTTTTGATATTTGATGTTTATGTACTTTAGTGTTGAGATAAGAACTATTAATTTATACTGGAACTTGTTGTGGTAATTTGTGCCTTTTTTATTAAAAAATAATCTACAAGAAAAAATTAACTTTATAAAAGATAATATAAATATAATTGTTTAAGCGATACGTGCTAAAATAAGTCAGCTTTACATGGGTAGCGAGTATATATTTTCATAGAGAATTCCAATCTTAAGTATAGAGCATTAAGCGTCCCTATAAAGGACTATTCCATATTACAAAAATAACAATTTGATCACATATTTGCATCTTTCTATTAATATAGAGATGTAAATAAAATTATATTCTTATAATTATAAGATCCTATGCTTAAAAAGATTGAATAAGGGTTTTAAAAGAAATTAAATATCTTGGTTGTTTATAGCAACCTTATTTAAGGTTAAAGACGATATGATAACTACTTTTTGTATTTTGTTTATTGAGAATTACTTCTATTGTGATATTTGGTCTTAGCTTGCTAAGAAAGCATATATTTAGTAATTATAAACTTAACTTATTTATCAGTTTGAAAACAAAAAAAGGTTTTAAGATATGCATTCAAGTTTTAAATTTGCGATATTTCCTCGTAGTAATAAACTTTTACATTAAATTTTAAAGCAAAATTTGTTATTCAAAGTAGTGATAATATTATTAAGGAATAACTAGAGACTTAAAAGACTGCAAAGAAAATCCTTATAAAGGAATTGAATTAAACATGGGCCAAATTAAACAAAATATTTAGTTCATTTAGTATTCTTAGTAAAGAAGATATTAATTTTAAAAAAGGGCCAGATCCAAGTATAAAGAATCGCAAATCTTTATTAAAGGAATATAATAATGAAAACTTTATATTTCTTTATTCTGGGGCTAATATCTATCAATTTAATTTAAGATTTTTTACTTATGATTATGTAAAAGAAGGTTATAAGCTTTTATGGATAGGATATAAAGAAGATTTAGAAAAAATCTTAACTAAAGATGATCAGTACCCAAATGAAAGAATATTTTATAGAAGAATTGCAAGCAATACAAATGAAAGAACCATGATTAGCACTTTATCTCCTAAAAATTATTATTGTGTTTCTATAAAATAGATATGAATTGTGAGAAAATACCAATATCTTTTTATAAAAAATTGTTTATTATATCTATTTTCAATGCACTGTATTTGATTTTATGATTAGAAGATTTGTTTTAAAATACCGACATTGTAAAATCATTTCTTTGTCAATGTCCAATGCCTCAACCCAAAGAAGAAATTTTGGCTAGTTCATTATGTCTAACTTTGGTAAAAAACACTTCTCTGCTAATAGCTAAAAATGATCCTTTGAATTTCTCTAATTTGCTTTATTTAGAGCATTTTGAATTTAGTAAAGAAAAATAAAATAATTTTATTATAGCTAGTCTTTTATTCATTAACCAAAGAAGACTTTATTACTTTGCTTAGTGATTTTAAGGTATTAAAAAACAAAAAAGAGAAAATCATATTTTGTCTTTAATAAAAGGATATGAAAATTATTCGCTAAATACTAAAAATTTTAGTATAAATAAGGTAAGGAAAAAATAATAAAATTAAAAAATAAGATTTTAAACTAAAAAATTAGGTAGAAAAAAGAATTAAGGTATCAGTTAAGAGTTTAAAATAGACAACATTTTGGAAATTTATTTTTAGAATTATTAATTTTTAATTTTATTGGTAAAATATAATTATGCCAAATGAATACAAAGATATAAATTTTGAAAATTCAATAAAAGCTGTAAGTAGAAAAATTCAAAAGGATAAGGATCTTATTGAAAATGAAGCACAAACAAGACAAAATCTTATTGATCCATTTTTAGATGCGATGGGCTATGATCATACTGATATTTCAATTGTTAAAGTTGAAGAGAAGGCAGATATTCTTAAAGATGGACTAAAAAGGGTTGATTATGTTATTTATCCAACAAAAAAGGATGAAGAACCCACTATTTTAATAGAGGCCAAATATCATAATAGCAGGGAAAAGCTTGAAAATCATCTAAAGCAATTAAAACCTTATTTTGAAAATATTCGTTCTCAAGCAAAGAGAGTTGAATTTGGTATATTAACAGATGGCATAGAATATAGATTCTATACTGACCTAGATAAAGATAATTTGTTAGACAATGAGCCTTTTATGGTTGTTAATTTAGAAAAATTAACATCTAAGGATTTTGAATATCTTAAAAAGTTTTCTAGAAATTCTTTGAATGTTGAAGAGGCTAGATCTTTTGCATTAGAAAAAAAATATACAGACAAATTTTCAGCTTATTTAAAAAAGGAAACAAAAAATCCAAGTGTTGATTTGCTTGATTTTTTTAAAGCTAAAATTGGTTTTAAAAAAACATATTCAGATAAAATATTTAATGATATTATTAAAAATATTTTTAGTATGTTTTTTGATGAAAAAAAAAGCGATGTATTAGTAAACAGCAAGAAAAGTGACATAGAAGATGACACAGATTCTGGTATAAAAGATAATAATATTAAAACCGAAAATTTAAAAAAATTTGAAAAATTAAATTCCGATATGAAAGCAATATATAAAGAATTAGAAGATTTTATTTTTGTTTTAAATTTTAATGAAATTGAGAAAGTTGAAACACAGTGCTATACAGGATTTAAAGTACAGGGCGGATATTTTGTAGATTTTAGCTTTAGACCTGGGGTAAATAAAATTAATATTACTATTACTGTTGCTCTAGATCAAATAATTTTAAAAGAGGGTTTTACTAGATATATTAAGAATATTGGCAAATGGGGCAGAGGAGATGTTCAGATTCTATGTACATCGGATTCTCAAGTTGAAGAAATCAAATATCTTATTAAGTTAAGTTATAACAATATTATTTCAAAAATGAAAAAAATACATTAAATAATGTATAAATATTCTAAATGTTTTATTGAACTACTAATGGCAGGATTGATATCTTGTAATCTAGATTCTTGAATTATCTTGTAATAATAAAGAATAAAATAATAATAATGTAAAAAAGTTTAGGATAGTGCCCAAGAAGATGCCTTTAATAATGTATATGCTAATCAAGAAAAGTAAAAGGCCCCTATTTAAACTTTTGGAGAACTGAAATATGAGGATTTAATTATTCCTTTAGAGTCTGTAGGTTATGTGGTGTTTTCTATTTATAGTAGTCCTTAATTTTTATGTAACGCATTTTTAAGGTGTAATTAATTGTATAGTTAAAGTTTGAATATATTTTTTTCAACGTTATATTTATTAGTTATGATTTTTATTCTGTTTTCTAAATTATCGAGATTCTTTTCTAATAAAGATATTTCAATCTTTTTATTATTGCAATATTTTCTTATGTTATCATTAAACATGTGGCGTATAAAGCCCCTATATTATAGTAGCCAATATTTGAGTTTATACTAATGTGGTCTAGTAAACAAGAATTATTAAGTGACAATTAGCTTATTGTGGCAATTCATGCTTATTGTTTTTTCAATAATTTTTCCAAATAAGTATCCTATTAATTTTTATTATTGATCATATAAAAATATATATCTTTATAATTTATATTTATAAATTTGCTTAATTTTCAAAGAAATTGTTTGTTTACATGATTTTATTGTAGTTTGTTGTGAAAAATTGTAAGTTTTTGCATGAACTTATTTTATAATACATTTACAATAAAATAGTAGTAAGATTTTTTTCTTGTAAAGGTTGTTTTAATCTATCTGATAGTGATTGATAGTAGTCTTGTAGTTTTAAAAACTAATCTTTTCAAGGGAGCAATTAATTTCATAATAAATTATAGATTTGGGGATTGTTATCAAAAGATGATTTGACTATGACTTTTGGTTTTTCTAATATACCAAGGTATTCTTGCTGCAATAAAAAATATTTTGATCCCTTTATCTACTAATTACCGTTGGTTCAGTTATGGCTTTGTTTAATTCTAATCGTTTTTTCTATAGAATATACAAATAGAGTAGAAAAATTCAAGGGTAAAGTTTAACATATTCTATACTAATTAAAAATTATAT